>JAKAMM010000168.1 GCA_021812905.1 Chloroflexota bacterium
TGGCATAATATAGAATGTCATTGCGAGGGGCGTTATTTGCCCCGAAGCAATCTCCGATTCTGACAAGGAGATTGCTTCGTTGGGAAAAACACCCTCCTCGCAATGACACTTGATTATTTTCCTGCTTTTGATATGTAACATAAAATAAATTTCATGTCTTCTCTTGCCCCCTCCATCCGCGAACGTTATCAAAAGACGCTCGATATCATCGCCGCCTCGGCGCGCAAATCGAATCGCCTGCCTGAGTCTGTTCGGCTGGTGGTGGTTACAAAGACCCAGCCGCTCGAAGTCGTGCAGGCCGCCATTGAAGCGGGCGCGCAGATACTCGGCGAAAATTATGCCGAGGAAGCCGTCGAAAAAATCCAGGCTTTGGCGCTCAGACCGCCGCATTTTGCAGTAGAATGGCACATGATCGGTCATGTTCAAAGCCGCAAGGCGCAATTGGTGGCCGAACATTTTGCTCTTTTCCATTCGCTCGATAGTTTAAAGCTGGCCCAGCGTGTTGACCGCTTTGCCGCACAGTTCAAACGTAAGTTGCCCGTCCTGCTCGAGTTCAACGTCGGCGGTGAAGACAGCAAACATGGCTGGTCGGCGTCTGCCGAATCTCGCTGGCCCGATTTGCTGGCGGATGTCAATGCCATTGCCGCGTTGCCAAACTTGCAGGTGCGCGGATTGATGACGATGCCGCCTCTCGCTCTCGATCCCTCAGCGGCGCGTCCTTACTTTGAGCATTTACGCCGCCTGCGGGATTTTCTGTCCGAGCGAGCGCCGCACATCGAGTTGAGCGAACTTTCCATGGGCACCAGCGCAGACTATGCAGTCGCGGTCGAAGAGGGCGCCACTTTGGTTCGAGTTGGGCAAGCCATTTTAGGTCCGAGACCCGGATACGGAGATTAGATGAGTTCTTATGTTTTGGTGCAATTGATCAATGCGATCGCGAACGTCTTGCTGGTGCTTCTGTTTGTGTCAGTCATTCTTTCATGGATCTTGCCGCCCTATCATCCGCTGCGCGAGGCGATTGACCGAATTGTTGACCCTCTCCTGAATCCGATCCGCCGCGTTATGCCGACGATGGGCACATTCGATTTCAGCCCATTGATCTTGATGATCATCATTCAGTTTGCTTCCCAAATATTGATCGGCATATTAACAAAGAGGTAGTCCATGTCAAAGCGAAGTTTCCACCTGCACGATGGAAAGACAGGTTCCGCTCTGGCGGTGCGCGTCACACCGCGCGCCAGCCGCAACAAAATTGCGGAAGTGATGAGCGACGGCACGGTCAAGATCCATCTTTCGGCGCCGCCAGTAGATGGAGAGGCGAACGAAAAGCTGATTGAATTTTTGTCCGATGTGTTGGGAACGCCCAAGACTCGCATTGAAATTGTAGCGGGCGCGACCGGACGCGATAAATTGGTTTCAGTTCTCGATATGGACGCGGAAACAGTGCATAAGCGCATTATCGCCCATTTGGAATAGTTTATCCGCAAACTCGCAAATTGATGGTACGCATTTTTATACAAATGTACCGCTGGGGCGACCCGCCCAGCGAGAAAAAGAACCTTGATTGACCATGAAGGGTTGTTGTGTAAGGTGAGTTAATAAAAATCATCGAGCCAGTCAAAGGGCCCGATGATTTTTTGTTTTGGCGAATTGTCAGTTATTGTACGGAGCTGTAAAGTCTTCTGTAAATCACGTAAATTTCGTAAATGTTTCGGATGTATTGCCGCGTCTCATCGTACCGTATGGACTCAAGCAAAAGATCGGGGTCATTGTCTGAGAGCTTTTCCCATTCAAGTGCATTGCCGGGGCCGCCATTGTAGGCGGCCAACGCGCCGTACAGATCGCCGCCCAGCAAGTCGCGGTTCGACGCAAGATAGTGCGTGCCCAACACAATGCTGACCTTTGGACTGTAGAGTTGTTCAGGGTCGAATTCAGGCGGCCAGCCGATCGCGCTGGCAATGGAAGCGCCTGTGCCGGGGAGAACCTGCATTAGGCCGCGCGCGCCTACCGTCGAACTCACAAAGCCTTCGAATAAACTTTCCTGCCGCACCACGCTGAACACAAAGAGCGGATCAAGGCCGTTGCTCTGCGCGGCGGGCACAATTAGATCGTTGTAATACAAACCGTAACGGACATGACTGAAATAGGGTGGTGCCATCATCGAAGATGTGCTGTCGCTCAGACCGGCCAGTGTCAGCACCTGGCGCGCCGCGAAAATACCTGAACGATACAAACCCAGATCAAGCAAATAATTTGCAAGCCGGTAGGTGGATACTGCGTCGGCGCTGACGGAGTTGCGCAGGTCTTCAAATTCGGAACGCGCATCGTCGTACTGGCCTAGGGACCAAAGCTCGGCGCCGCGCACCACGCGCGGGTCCGCAGCCAGCGAACCGAGTCCGGTCAGGTCTGTTCCGGCGGGCAGGTTAAACGTCAGCCGTACCCATGAGTCGGCGTCTTTACGTTCGGCGCTCATATCCAAATTCAAGTTTGGCGTGGATGGAGAGCTGAATGGCTGGCGACCCGCCAACAGGTCACGCGTGCGCTCGCTGTAATATCCGCCCGGGTCGGCGTTTTGCGCGAATTGCCAGTCGGCCTGCGTTTCGCTGGTGTTGCCGAGTTTCTGTTGGGATTTGCCGATCCACAAATAGGCGCGTGCTTTATCTTCGGGCGCGAGTGAAAGGACCAAGCTGCGCTGGAAAAGCGTGAGCGCGGCCTTGTAGTCAGCCTGACGATATTGCATGATGCCCGACCAAAAGACGGCCGTGGGACTTTGATCGTTACCGGGATATTCGTTGGCGACGCGTTCCCATACCTTGCCGGCATCATCGAAACGGCCATCGCGCTCGAGGATGCGCGCCGCGCTCATCAATTCATCCGGCGCCTGCGTGGACGAGGGGGCGGCTTTCACGTAAGCGAGCAAGGTATCCGCTGCGGCCGGATACTGATTAAGATAAACCCATTGGATTTTAGCTTTTTCATTCCAGGCATCCACCCATTTGGAATGCGGGGAATAATGTTGGATGAAGAATGTGAATTCATCCACCGCGCCCTGATAATTTTGAAGCTTTTCCAAACATAACGCACGATAATAATAAACCGTCCCGTCATTATCGGCGGGGTTGGAATCGATGTAATGCTCGAACGCGACCAGCGCCACATCATATTGCCCGGCGAAATAATCCGTCAGACCGCGGTCGAGCCAACTGACCTGGACATTTGCGTTGACCAATTCCACCAGCCCAAGATAGGAATAATACGAGAGCGGATAATTTTCCACAGCATGGCTAAAACTTTTGTAGGCGTTATCTTTTTGATCGAGCGCAAGATAGGCTTCGCCGGTCAGATAATCCATTTGGGCGCGGGTGTAATCGTTGGTAGTGTTGGTGGTGATCGTGTCGTACAGCGAAAGGGCCGTGGCGTAATCGCCAGTCTGGGCATGCGCCCGTGCGATCTTGATCTGGAGCGCCTGCGCGTCGTCAAGATGCGGCGCGGCCTGCGCGGACGTGTAAGCGGCCAGCGCGTCGGGATAGTTTCCGACGGCGATCAACGCGTCCCCGCGCAACTGCTGAACATAGGAATCCAGCACGCCGGGTTTCAGGTTGAGATAGGATTGGTACGCGGCAGCGGCCTCGCCATAACGCTGCATCTGAAAATAAGTTTGGCCCTGCAGGAAATAGGCGTGACCCAGTTGAATGGATGTCGGGTAGCCTGTGATCAGTTGCTGTAATGTAGCCAGCGTGTCGACGTGGCGCCCTTCGACCGCCTGGGCACGGGCGAGTCCCCACAACGCGGCGGCCTGGATTTCAGGGTCGGTCGAATCTTTGAACGCCGCGCGATATTCCAGTGAGGCGTTTTCTGTATCGCCGTTGAAGAGGGACTTGTCACCGTTTTCGATTCGGACGATTGGAGTGGGTGTTGGAGACAGGGTTGGGGTAAGCGTAACGATTGGAGAAGGAGGAATGCTGGGCGTAGATGTAACGGTAGGCAAGCGTGGAGAACCAGGCGAAGGGATGTTGCAACCCAACAGGGCAGCGACCAGCCCAAGTCCAAGGATGAAGCGCAGGATCTTTTTCATGGCATTTCTTATACTGGTAAAGTGGGCGGATTGTCAACCTGCCACATTGCAGATCTGACGACACCCAGCGCTTACCTTACTTTCTGTTCCTCGCGCGGCTTGACGCGTTAAACGGGATATGCTACCATCAATTTTTGATGGATATCAAGAGGAGACGTTATGAAAAAGAAAATGAGCGTGAGACTGGCCAGTCTTATCTTGCTTGGGGCCATTCTAGTATCGGCCTGCACGCAACAATATTCTCAGACGCCGTTGGAAACCCCGACTTTAATCCCGACCGGCTTGTTTGTGTCACCTTTTCCGTCCGGCCAGGACCCCATGCAAGTTGTAGCTGACCTGGGTACACAGACTGCGATGGCCGCTGAAAGCGGTACAGCCACAACTCCGGGGACGCCCGATGCTGCAGCCCTGACTGGAACCAGCAGTGCGCCACTGACTGCGGCACCACTCACCCCGACCCTGGGTACGCCCGGTATTCCGCTGGTAGTTACCACTCCCGCGCCGATCACGGTTGTCCCCGGCGCGACCACGGCAGCAGTGCCGCTTACGATTGTGGTACCATCCGGACGCCCGGCCACTTATACACTGCAACAAGGTGAATTCCCGTACTGCATCGCCCGCCGCTTCAATCTTAATCCTCCTGATTTGCTTGCGCTTAACAATATAAGCGACGGCAGCATCTTTATGCCCGGTCTGACATTGACGATCCCTCAAACTGGCACATTCCCTGGCGTGGCCGCTTTGCACACGCATCCTGATACATATACTG
>JAKAMM010000169.1 GCA_021812905.1 Chloroflexota bacterium
ACGGGCATTTCGTTCCTGGCGATGAAGATCGCCACGATCTCGATGGGACTGTTCACCCTGCCGTATGTGTACCTGCTTGGCAAAGAGATCGGCGGAAAACGTGTTGGCCTGTTTGCTTTTTCCCTTTCAGGCATCGCATATTGGCCGAACGTTATTTCCCGCATCGGGCTGCGGTTCCCGCTCTATCCGTTATTTGTTGCGCCGATGCTGTTTTATCTGATGCGCGGCCTGCGCACACGCGACCGCAATCAATTTATTCTCTCAGGTATTTTTCTTGGCCTTGGCTTGAATGGTTACACTCCATACCGCATCGTGCCGTTCCTCGTGGCGGCGGCCTTCATCCTTTATATTTTGCATGCACAGTCGAAAGGTGTTCGGCGTGACGCGCTGGCATGGTTCATCATGATTGGCTTTGTATCGCTGATCGTCTTTTTGCCTCTTCTGCGCTATGCCATTGAGAACCCGGATATGTTTTCCTATCGCGCCTTTTCACGGCTTGGGGATGCTGGCACTCCTTTGAGCGGCCCATGGTATCAGCTATTCTTCTCGAACTTGTGGAATGGCCTGCGCATGCTCAATGTCGATGACGGCAACATCTGGGTCAATTCATTGCCGCATCGTCCCGCGCTGGACGTGATTACCGGCGCGCTTTTCCTGATCGGGATTGCGTTACTGCTGGCGCGCTATATTCAAAAGCGCCACTGGCTGGACCTGTTCCTTTTGCTCTCGATCCCGATCCTTCAACTCCCCTCGACTCTTTCTCTGGCCTTCCCTGACGAGAATCCCGCCTTGAACCGTTCGGGCGGCGCGCTTGTTCCGGTATTCATTGTCGTGGCGCTGGCGCTGGATGGTCTGATATCCGCTTTCGGGTCCGATAAGAAGCGCAAGATTTTTGCATGGGCATTGACCGGCATCCTGTTCCTTGCATCCGCCGCGCAGAATTATGATCTGGTCTTCCATCAATTCGACGCGCAATTTCGCAGCGGCGCGTGGAACTCGTCCGAGATGGGCGCTGTTATAAAACAGTTCGGTGCGACATACGGCGAAACAGATACGGCCTGGGTTGTACCTTTCCCGTATTGGGTGGACACGCGCCTGCCGGGTGTATGGGCGGGAATTCCCAACCGTGATTTTGCGATGTGGCCTGCCAACCTGCCGGGCACAGTACAATTACCTGGCCCGAAACTTTTTATCTTGAAAGCCAATACGAACGACCCCACGGCCAACGACCAGACCGATCTCGACACGCTCAAACAGTTATATCCCAATGGACAGTTGTCTCTTCACCAGTCAGCAGTGGCCGGACATGATTTCTGGGTCTTCTTTGTGGCAGGGCAATAAACTTTATTGGGCATGATCCACAGATTTCGCAGATCGAAAAAATCGGTGAAATCTGTGTAATCTGTGGATGAATTTCGACTCGTTGCTGTTCTCGCTAATGTCTAAGAACTGCTCAGTTCAAATTAATTTTTAGATGATAGAGTACAACTTATTTATGAAGACCGAAAAATATCCCTGGTTTTATGATCTGCTCCTGATCCTGGTGCTCGTGATCGGGACATATTTTCGCGTGATCGGCTTGAATTGGGATGCGAACCAGCATCTGCACCCGGACGAGCGTTTTCTGACGATGGTGGAAAGCGCCTTGCAGGTCAAGACGTGCAATTTGTCTGGCACGCCGATTCAAGCCTGTCCGCCAGATCAAGTTCATTGGCTGGGACTTGGGCAATATTTCAATACGGCAACTTCGCCGCTCAACCCACAAAATATGGGTTACGGTTTTTTCGTATATGGCGATCTGCCGATTAACATGATCCGTTATGTGGCGGAGTTCCTCGGCAAGACCGGTTACGATCAGGTGAGCCTGGTTGGGCGTCAGTTCTCCGTGCTGAGCGACCTGCTGACGATTTTGATGCTCTACATTATCGCGGCGCGTTTATATGACCGCCGCGTGGCTTTGCTCGGCGCGGCCTTTTCTGCGCTGGCAGTCCTGCAGATCCAGCAATCGCATTTCTTTACGGTGGATACTGTCGCCAATTTCTTTATTTTTCTGGCGATTTATTTTGCGGTGGAGATAGTAGTTCGAGAGTCGGGAGTCGAGAGTCGCGAACCGGCGTCAGCGCATGATTACGAATTACGTATTACGAGTTATGTATTGCGTCTTTTCAAAGATGAATTATTTTTACTCAGCCTGGGCTTCGGCGTTTCGCTTGGGCTGGCGGTCGCCTCCAAACTCAGCGCCGCGCCGCTGGCGATCCTGTTGCCGGGCGCGTTTGCGTTACGTTTCAGTAAACAGTATTCAGTAATCAGTAATCAGAAACCGGTAGCTGGCGATAGGCCTGATGAAAACGCACTGAATACTGAACACCGATCACTGATCACTGACACCTGGAAACAGATCGCCGTTTACCTGGTCGCAGGCGGGCTGGTTTCCATTCTTACGTTCCGCATTTTCATGCCTTATGCTTTTTCAGGCATTGGCCTAAATCCGCTTTGGATCGCGAACATCAAAGAGCTGGCCGCGCAATCCAACGGCGACGCGGATGTGCCCTTTGCGCTTCAATGGGCGCGGCGCTCCCATTTATTCTCGTTTACAAACCTGACCGTTTGGGGACTTGGCACTCCGCTTGGAATTCTGGCCTGGGCCGGTTTCCTTGCTATGGCTTGGCGCATCTTCAAAGGTGAACATAAACACATTCTCCTTTGG
Source organism: Chloroflexota bacterium (assembly GCA_021812905.1). Next base: position 2,708 of record JAKAMM010000169.1, read on the forward strand.
AGTTGGACCGCGCTCTTCTTCGGCTGGCAATCTCTGGCTTTCAATCCGACCATGCGTTACCAACTGCCGATCTATCCGCTGTTGTGTATGATGGCGGGCTGGTTGGTGTTTGAAGTGCCGGGTCTTTACGCATCACGTAAACCGTATTACGTAATACGTAATATCTTTCTTGCCATCGGTGGAACCGTTCTTGTCTTGACTTTCGCCTGGGCTTTTGCTTTTGCAGGAATTTATACCCGGCCTGTCACGCGCGTGGCCGCCACTTATTGGATCTATCAAAACGTGCCGGCCGCGATCAATTTGCATATCCAAACTGTGGATGGGACGATCTACCAGCAGCCATTAACCTTCCCAACCGGTGGAAGCATCCAAAATGGGACGCCTTACGTTTTGGCATTTACAGCCAACGCGAGCGGCCCGCTGACGAATGTTTACTTCCCACACGTGACGACCACCAGCGCGGCTGTGCCGCAGACTTTGGGCCTGTCGCTTGCCCTCCAGCCGGGTGCGCCTCCCGATCAGACTCTTGCCGCCGCCTCGCTGACATCTGACTTTGCCATTACAACCGATACGCGCGGCAAGGATTATACGTTGACGCCTGATCGTCCGCTGGTGTTGAACAAAGGCCAGCAATATTTTCTGAGCCTTGAGACGACTGGCGCTCTGACTTTGGTCGGCGCCGCGCCAATCAACGAAACAGACTGGGACGACGGTCTGCCTCTGCGTCTGGGCACCGAAGGTTATGACGGTTATGGCGGGCTCTATCCAGGCGGACTTAATCTCCAGGTTTATTGGGACGATAACGCTGATAAATTGGCGCGTTTCGTCACCACTTTGAGTCAGGGTGATTACATCTTCATGTCGTCCAATCGTGAATGGGCCTCGATCACGCGTATCCCTGAACGTTATCCGCTGACCACCGCCTATTACCGCGCGTTGCTGGGTTGTCCTGCGGACAAGGATGTTATCTGGTGTTACAACGTTGCCAAGCCGGGACAGTTCCAGGGTCGGCTTGGATATAAACTGGTGGCGGTCTTTGAGTCTTTTCCAACGCTGACCATTCCCGGCATCGGAACATGGCAGGCCAACGATCAGTTCGCCGAAGAAGCCTTCACGGTTTATGATCATCCAAAAGTTTTGATCTTCCAGAAGACTCCCGACTTTAGCGCGGCAAAGGTGCAGTTGATCCTCGGCGCGGTGGATTTGAGTCACGTTGTTCATCTCACGCCCAAACAGGCCAGCAGTTACAAAGATTTGATGCTCTCTCCGAGTCGTCTAGCTCAAGAGCAGGCGGGCGGGACGTGGTCGCAGTTATTTAACTACGATTGGATTCAGAATCAATATCCGTTCGTTGGGTTGATCATCTGGTATCTGTTCATCTTTGTGCTCGGGCTGGTCACGTATCCGATCGTCCGCATGGCATTCCCCGGTTTGGGAGACAAAGGCTATCCGCTTTCACGCGCATTGGGACTTGTGATCTTCGGTTATCTCGCGTGGCTGAGTGGATCTGTCGGCGTGCCGAACACACGATTAACTGTCAGCGTGGTGTTTGCTGTTTTAGCGGCGACCGGTTTGGGTCTGGGTTGGATGCGCCGCGCTGAGCTGCGCGAAGAATGGAAGTCGCGTCGAAATTATTTCCTGATGGTCGAGGGAGTCTTCCTCGCATTCTTCCTCTTCGACCTGCTCATCCGCATCGGCAATCCTGACCTGTGGCATCCGGCCAAGGGCGGCGAACGTCCGATGGACTTTTCATATTTCAACGCCGTGTTGAAGAGCACGACTTTCCCGCCGTATGATCCGTGGTTCGCGGGCGGATATATCAACTATTATTATTACGGCTTCGTGCTGGTGGCGATGCCGGTCAAGCTGCTTGGCATTGTGCCGACCATTGCATACAATTTTATTTTGCCGACTCTGTTTGCAACGACGGCTTTGTGTGCGTTCTCGATCGGTTGGAACCTGGTTGAAGGTTCAAGGTCAAATGTTGAAAGTTCTGAACCTTCAACATTCAACCTCCCACTGATTGCCGGCTTGCTTGCGGCTTTGTTGATGGTGGCGCTTGGCAACCTTGGCACGCTGCGGATGTTGTATCAGGGCTTCGAGCGCATGGCCGCGCCGGGCGGCAT
>JAKAMM010000170.1 GCA_021812905.1 Chloroflexota bacterium
GAGCGGTTGACAATTTTGAAAATGCTCCAGGAGAAAAAGATAACGTCTGAAGAAGCCGATAAATTACTGGCCGCCCTGGAAGGAGGCTCATAATGTCTTCTGAAGAGCAGAAACAGATTCTTAAGATGGTTGAAGATGGCAGGATCAGCGCGGAAGAAGCCATGAAGCTGATCAAGGCCCTGGAAGAATCTGACGTGGAGATGGAGATCATCGAAGCGGCGCCCGCCTCTTCGTCCGGACCTTTCGACGCGGCTCAGGACAAGCCTGAAGCGGATTCAACATCCTCAAAAGTCAACGCACCTGAATTCGAGGAGGTCGCACGCAAGGCCAAACGCTTGTGGGAGATCCCGCTGTGGTTTGGCGTTGTCATCACTGTCTTTGCATCTTATTGGCTTTATTCGCTTGTGCAAACATCCAATTACGGTTTCTGGTTTTTCTGCGCATGGATGCCGCTTCTATTCGGCGTGTTGCTGCTGGCTTTATTTGCCGGCAGCCGGACTTCACGCTGGTTGTATGTAAAAGTGGAACAAGGCAAAGATGAGTGGCCGCGTAATATCACACTCGGCTTTCCGCTTCCTCTTGGGCTGGTGAGTTGGTTCTTGCGCAATTTTGGACACAACATCGAGGGTTTGAGAGACACAAACCTGGATGAAATCATCAGATTCGTGTCTGAGGATGTTTCATCCAAAGAGCCGCTGATCGTGAACGTGGACGAGGGCAAAGGCGGCGATAAAGTACAGGTTTATATCGGGTAGGAGACAGCTATGGCAAACACAGAAGAACGAATGAAAATTTTGAAGATGATCGAAGAGGGGAAGATCAGCGCTGAAGATGGCGCTAAATTGCTGGCCGCCTTGAGCGAGGGACGGCGCGGTCCGGGCGGGCAGAGTCCGTCTCGCACGGCAGGAGCGGGGCATTGGCTTCGCATCCGTGTGACGGATACGGCGACGGGCCGTTCAAAAGCATCCGTGCAGATTCCACTTGGGCTGATCGATGCCGGGATGAAAATCGGCGCGCATTTTGCACCCGAAGTCGAGGGCGTGGATATGTCCTACGTGATGGACGCGTTGCGCTCCGGCATGACCGGTAAGATCATCGATGTGGTCGATGAAGAAGACGGCGAGCACGTTGAAATTTACGTTGAATAAATACGTATTAGAAATACAAATATTAGAGTAAGTATCAAAACATCGCAGAGACTTCATGACCGAAACAACTGCTCAATCTATCGCCACAACTAATCCGATGAAGCGGGTATTTGGAATTCGCGACTTCCTCCTGCTTTGGATAGGTCAGGGCACATCGCTGCTCGGCGACCAGTTCAACATGATCGCGATGGCTTGGCTGGTCTTGCAAATGACCGGCGATCCGTTGGCGCTTGGCGCAGTCATGGCATTGGCGGGTATACCACGCGCAATCTTTACCTTGATTGGCGGCGCCATCACCGATCGCATCTCACCGCGCAGGGTGATGCTCATATCGGATTTTATCCGCCTGTTTCTCTCTGCTTTGCTGGCGGCGCAAATATTGACTAGCACGCTGCAAGTATGGATGATTTATGTGTATAGCCTGGTGGTCGGGATTTTTTCAGGCATATTTGAGCCTGCCGCCATGTCGATTACCCCGCGGATCATACCGTCCGGAGATTTGCAAGCGGGCAACTCGCTGATGCAGGGAAGCATGCAACTGATCGGGTTTATAGGACCCGCCGCAGCCGGGGCAATGATCGCTATGTTCCCAAACGAAAAGGTTGGCATCGGATTGGCTATTGCTTTCGACGCGTTGACCTTTGCAGTCTCGGTGATCACATTGTGGATGATGAAGTCCGGAGGCGAAGTGGCTGCTGCTGCCCCCAAAACTGGTGAGGCTTTCAGCGTGTTTCAATCCATTCGAGATGGGATCGTCTTTATGTTCAAAGATCCGGCGTTGCGGGCCATGTTCATCTTGATCGCAGTGGCAAATCTGGCATTTGGCGGACCCGTGATCGTGGGCATACCCTATCTCTCGGATACGCGTTTTGCCGGAGGCGCCGCGGCCTATGGTTTGATTATTTCAGGCTTCGCAGGCGGCAATTTGTTGGGCGTCATTCTTTGTGGAGCGTTGCCGAAAATATCGCGAAGGTTGTTTAAACTTTTGATGGTGGTGATGTTCGTGGCTTTTGGCGTGGGTGTCAGCGCGTTGGCATGGATCAGCGTGACTGGCGTGGCGGCCGCCAATCTATTTGTCCTGGGAATTTTGAACGGCTATCTTGGAGTTTTATTGATTACCGGCTTGCAGCGCAATACACCGAAAGAAATGCTTGGACGGTTGATGAGCATGGTGGTGCTTGCCAATCTCGGACTCATGCCGCTCTCACAGGCAGTCGCCGGTGCGATGCTGCGTTGGAACATCCCGGCATTGTTCCTGCTGGCAGGTGGATTGATGTTAGCCTGCGCCGTTTATCTGGCAATGCCCAGTGTCAGTTCATTGATAAGTGTTCGACTTATGGGCGAATCTTCTGATGTCGTGTAACTTTGGAATCTACCTACTATGAAAGGCCAGGATTGCTATGTGCTTTTACTACCTGAGTGTAACTAGATGTCTGATGTAACCAAACGACCAGCCGGACTGTTCGGCTTTACCATTGTATGGCTGGGGCAGATCATTTCGGTGCTGGCCAGCGGCATGACTGCCTTTGCCATGACGATCTACATGTACCAGCAGACCAAGTCGGCTACAGCAATGGGCTTCGTGCAGGTGGCTTATATTTTGCCCTTCCTGCTGATATCGCCGGTGGCAGGCGTGATGGTGGACCGCTATAACCGCAAACTGATGATGATGATCAGTGACATCGTCGGAGGCTTGGCCACACTTTTCTTATTTGTTTTCTACATCACTGGACATTTGCATTTCTGGCATCTTTATATTGCCGTGGCGATTTCCGGTATCGGGACGACGTTTCAATGGCCTGCTTATTCGGCAGCCATTAGCACCATGATCCCCAAAGAGCAATATGGCCGTGCCAACGGCATGATGTCACTGATCGAGGCCGGGCCGGGTGTGGTCGCACCGCTTATGGCCGGAGCCTTGATCCCGGTCATCGGCATTGGTGGAATCCTTTTGGCGGATACCGCCACATTTGGGCTGGCCATTCTTGCCCTAGCCGTTGTATTTATTCCACAACCGCCGCGTACTGTGGAGGGGCAGCATGCAGAGGGCAACATGTTGAAAGAAGCCGCTTTTGGCTTCAAATATATCTTTGCCCGTCCCAGTCTGCTCGGTCTGCAAATGGTCTTCTTCTTCGGCAATCTTTTTAGCGGTATCGGCTTCACTGTTTTGGCCCCCATGATTCTGGCGCACACAGATCAAAGCACCATCGCGCTTGGTTCGGTCCAATCTGCGGCCTCGATTGGCATGGTCATTGGCGGCGTCATCATGAGCGCCTGGGGCGGATTTAAACAACGCGTTCACGGAGTATTACTGGGTTGGATGTTGACGAGCATGGGAGGCATGATCCTCTTTAGTCTGGGCCGCGGACTGCCGATTTGGATTCCCACTGCCTTGGTCGGTAGTTTGTTTTCTCCGCTTGTTAATGCTTCCAATCAGGCCATCTGGCAGGCGAAGGTCGCCCCCGATTTACAAGGACGCGTCTTTTCCGCCCGCCGCTTGATCGCCTGGTTTACCAACCCCATCTCCCCCATTATCGGCGGGACCCTGTCCGACTTTGTCCTGGAACCCGCCATGAAAAACTCAGGGAGTGGCTTGGCCCATATCTTTGGTCCCGTGTTCGGGTCCGCACCTGGAAGCGGGATGGCTTTGCTGTTCTTTTGGTGCGGCGTCGGCGGACTCCTTGTCGGCCTGACAGGATACTTTATCCCCGCCATTCGCAACGCAGACACAGCCCTGCCCGATCACGATGCTTTACCTGTGGCAGAGGTCGTTATTGCTAATTAGCGAATCAAAAAGGCCAGGGAATATCATCCCTGGTCTCTTTATTTTGATCGGAAACTGATTTACGCCTAAACCAGGTCTTTGACCAGTTCCATCGGCACCACCGCCGCGCCGACGATGCCAGGGCCGGTGTGAACGCCCAACACGGGGGAGATGCGCATCACTTCCATTTTGGCAACATTCAATTTTTCCTTGAAATCATTTGCCAGTGCTTCGGCTTTTTCTCCGAAGCGGCCATGCAGAACTGTCACCCATAAAGGCGTGTTGGCATACTTGTTCTGCAAATGTTCTGTGATGGCCGACATGGATTTGCCGACTGTTCGGGCTGTGCTGACAGTGCTGTACTTGCCGTCTGTATCCACGCGGATGACAGGCTTGAGATTCAACAATGCGCCGGCAATCGCCTGCACGCGTCCGATGCGTCCGCCGCGCGCCAGATATTCGAGTGTGTCGAGCGTGTAGATCACTTCGGTCTTCTCGCGGATCGCTGATAATCTATCCTGTATGGCTTGCAACGTCCAACCGGCTTTCGAAGCCAATGCCGCGGCGATCACTTGGAATCTTTCCCCGCCCGAGAGGGTGAGTGTATCCCACAAATTAACTTGTGCCTCCGGCTTGACCTGTTTACCGCCATCGCGCGCGGCGTTGATCGTCCCACTTAAGCCGGAGGAAATGTGAAGCGAAAGAATATCTTTGTCGAGATGCGAGATCTTGCGATATAACTCGGCGAAGATCCCGCCTGAAGGTTGCGCTGTGGTCGGGACGGCTGGACGCATGGCTTCAAGGCGATTGTAGAATTCGTCCGCGCTGATGTCGGCGGAATTGACCTCGCCTTCTGGAAACTGGATAAAGAGCGGGGCCTGTGTGATGCCCAGTTCCTGGAGTTCTTCGGCAGAC
>JAKAMM010000171.1 GCA_021812905.1 Chloroflexota bacterium
GCGGCGGTGATCTCCGGCAATCGAAATTTCGAGGGACGCGTCCACCCGCTGGTCAAGGCAAACTTCCTCGCCTCGCCGCCGCTGGTCGTCGCGTACGCGTTGGCCGGGACGGTTGACATTGATCTCAACAATGAAGCGCTTGGAAATGGTTCGGATGGCAAACCCGTTTATCTGAAAGATCTGTGGCCCAGCCAGCAGGAGATCAACGAAGCTGTGGCTGCCAATGTCAAACGGGAAATGTTCCTGGATAAATATGCCGACGTTTTCAGCGGTTCGGATATGTGGAAGGAAATCAAAGTTTCCGAAGGCGACCTTTTCCAGTGGAGCGATGATTCAACTTATATCCATCATCCGCCGTACTTCCAGACTCTGTCAACGAATGTGCCTTCAGTTGGCGATATTAAAGGCGCGCGTGTGCTGGGCATGTTCCGCGACTCGATCACGACCGATCACATTTCCCCGGCAGGCAACATTGCAACTGACAGCCCGGCCGGAAAATACCTGGAGGGACGCGGCATTCAGCCCAAGGATTTCAACTCGTATGGTTCTCGTCGCGGCAATGACCTTGTGATGGCGCGCGGAACATTTGCGAACATCCGCCTGAAGAATTTGTTGGTCGAGCCGAAGGAAGGTAATTTCACCAAACATTTCCCGGAAGGCGCTGAGTTAAGCATTTATGATGTTGCGAAGAAATATCAGGATGAAGGCGTGCCTTCGATCATTCTGGCGGGCAAGGAATACGGAACCGGTTCCAGCCGCGACTGGGCCGCGAAGGGTCCGAACCTGCAAGGTGTGAAGGCTGTAATTGCTGAGTCCTTTGAGCGAATCCATCGCTCTAACTTGGTCGGCATGGGCGTACTTCCTTTGAAATTCATGGATGGACAAAATGCCGAGTCGCTGGGCTTGAAGGGCAATGAAGTTTTCGACATCACCGGTTTGAGCGATAAGATGGCGCCGAAGTGCGTTGTCACGGTCAAAGCAAAAAAGGCCGATGGCAAAGTTGTGGAGTTCAAAGCCACTGCTCTGTTGAATACATCCGTTGAAGTGAATTACTACCGCAACGGCGGTATTCTGCACACGGTACTGAGAAATTTGGTGAAATAACCCACCTGCTTTTACAGGGCAATGACAGAATAAAAACGAGACTGGTTTATCGCCAGTCTCGTTTGTTCTGATGCAGAAAGATGCAGATAGCCAGCGGGTGAATTTTGTTTTTCATTATCCCTCACAAAAAGCAAGTCGGATTGCCAATCCGGCCTGCTGGATTATAGCGAAATCAAAGCTGGCTGTTGCTGCGAGCGTACTCCAGCAAGTGTGGCCTGCATCGACCACGGCCCCGTCCATGTGACGGTGACGGGTAAAACCTTGCCGCGCAGATCGTCGTCCGATTCGGCGAAGACCAGTTTGTTGGTGGGCGTGCGTCCGCGCCAGCGGCCTTTGACTTTTTCTTCGAATAAAACGTCCACGCTTTGGCCAAGATATTTCTTATTGATCTCATCAACAATATTTTCCTGCAACTCTTCCAACAAGCGGAAGCGGCGCATTTTTTCGTCTTCGGTCACATTATCGGCCATGCGGCGGGTGGCAACGGTGCCCTCTCGCAGCGAGTACCGTGCCAGATGAGCAACGTCCAGCTTGAGGTCCGATAGGAGGCGGTAGGTTTGCATGAATTGTTCTTCGGTCTCGCCGGGGAATCCGACGATGATGTCCGTGGCAATGGAACAATCCGACAATCGCGCGCGGATCTTTGCAACGAGGTCGCGGTAATTTTGCTGGGTGTAGCCGCGCTTCATGTTCGATAGAACTTCGTCGTCGCCCGCTTGAATTGGAAGTTCGATGTGCGGCATGAGGTGCGGAAGTTCGGCGATGGCGTCAATGAGTTCATCGTCAAAATAGTTGGGATGCGATGTAAGAAAGCGGATGCGCTCGACGCCCTCGATCTCATGGATGAGACGCAAGAGCGCTGCGAGATTTGGGCCATCGGGAATATCCCTGCCGTAGCGGTCCACAATCTGACCGAGCAACGTGATTTCCTTGACACCCTGCTTTGTGAGCGAACGGACGTCGCCGACAATATCGCCAACCGGGCGCGACCGTTCCACGCCGCGCTGGTAGGGGATGATGCAAAAAGCGCAGGCGTGCGAACAACCATAGACAATGGGCACATGCGCGCTGATGAGTTTGCCGCGTTCGGCGACAGGCAGAATAAGTTCGTCGTCCATCATCATGAAGCGGCGCGTGGTTTCGGCATCTTCGGTGGAGCGGATCTCGCCCTGTGTGAGGTGCGAGATCAAAGGGCCGGGATCGGATGGCGGCGAGAAGACATCTACGAAGGGCAGCTTGGCGCGTAACTTTTCCGCGCCGCGCACACCGACCATGCAACCCATCAGGTTGATGACGAGATTGGGGTTTTTCTTTTTGAGCGGGCTGAGCGAAGTGAGACGTCCGAGCGCCTTGTCTTCAGCAGATTGGCGCACAACGCAGGTATTTAAAACAATCACGTCGGCTTCTTCGATGGTTTCGGTAAGGGTGTAACCAAGATGTTCAAGCGACGAGCCAACGCGTTGTGAGTCGGCCACGTTCATCTGACAGCCTTCGGTCCAGATATGGTATTTCATGGAAGCGAATTATACCAAGAGCGGTCGGGATTCGATAATCGTTATTCATTATTCCTTGGCAGGTCTAATACCCGCTGCTTTGCGGCGAGAAGATTAATTCCGCTAGGATACCCCGTCTGCTTGCAGCGGGGTAGTTCATTCGATATTCGGGAGTCGCCAGCGTATATCGGGAATTGCACGAATCCCAATCCCGAAATTCCGATTCCCGCTTCGCTTATGGTAAAATCTTGTCCGCCTGGAGGGATGGCCGAGCGGCTGAAGGCGCATGTCTTGAAAACATGTTTGGGTCACACCAACGTGGGTTCGAATCCCACTCCCTCCGCTGAGAGTCGCAGGTTAACAAGTTGGAAGGTTTTCAAGCTGAAGGTTTCCCTCAACCTGTCAACGTGCAACTTGCAAACCTTCAAACCAAATATTGGGGAGGTGCCAGAGAGGCTGAATGGGCTCGCCTGCTAAGTGAGTGCCGGGGTAACTCGGTCGCGGGTTCGAATCCCGCCCTCCCCGCCAGAAGAAGAACGCGTCTGCAAGGGCGCGTTTTTGATTCAGTTGTGCGCCCCCATTGAAGGGATGATATCAGGGCAAAAGTTTCCGCGGGAGCTACCGTCGCTGTCGCCGTGGCTTCGGGGTTTGGGTTTTCGCAGCCAGAACTTTTGTGGCGATTGCGCCCAGTGTAGCCGTTGAGGCTCGAGTTGTATTTTGATTTGATGCAGAGCAGGCAGAGATATTTAACAGAATAACAAACGATATGCAGGCCGTCAGCCATCGGTTTCGAGGGAAATCCATATTCATGATCAATGTCTCCTTGTCTTCAATTATTTGCGGCATATAATTGAAGACATGACCAATCTTTCCAAGCGCGCCATCAAAATCCACGAAAAACTTTTGGAAGTTTTCGGCCAGGCCGTCTGGCGCAATCCGCTTCCGCCGATTGACGAGTTGGTTTCCACGATCCTTTCCCAAAACACGAACGATATTAATCGTGACCGCGCCTTCAATGCTTTGCGCGCCAAATTCCCAACCTGGGAATCCGTGCGCGATGCGAAGACAAAAGATATTGTCAATGCAATTCGTCCGGCGGGGTTGGCAAATCAAAAGGGACCACGCATCCAAAAGGTTTTGAAAGAGATCACCAAAGAACGCGGCAATTTGGATTTATGGTTCCTGAAAGATTTGCCACTCGAGGAAGCGCGCGCCTGGCTGACAAAATTCAACGGCGTCGGTCCGAAGACTGCGGCCATCGTTTTATGCTTCTCGCTCGGACGTCCGGCCTTTCCGGTGGACACGCACATTTATCGCGTCACTGGCCGCATCGGTCTGCGCCCCGAAAAGATGACCGTTGAGCAGGCGCATCCGCATCTTGAAAATATTTTCCCGCCTGAAACCTATTACTCTGCACATTTGAACATCATCCGCCTGGGACGTGAAGTCTGCCACGCGCGCAAACCGGATTGCCCGAATTGTCCGATTCAAAAATTGTGCGATTACAAAGACAAAACAATTTAAAGGAATGTCATTGCGAGGGCGGTGGTTGAGTAGCCCGTGTTCTTCGGGCGTATCGAAACCCTGTCCGAAGCAATCTCCTCATTGAAATTGAGATTGCTTTGAGCGGCCAAGCACCGCTCTCGCAATGACATAAAATTTTATGAATAATCAACCTCCCGTCAGCATCGCCCTGGAAAAACTTGGAATTCCGCATCGCGTTTTTCGCCACGCGAATCCGGTCACATCGTTCGAACAGGCGGCCTCCGAGCGCGGTCAAAGGCCTGGCCAAGTTATCAGAAGTATTCTCTTCCGCGTCGGCGAAGATGAATTTATCATGGCGCTGGTCGCCGGCCCGGCGCAAATTTCATGGAAGATTTTACGCAAGCATCTCGGCCAATCACGTTTAACGATGGCAACTGAGGAGGAAGTTTTGGAAATCACCGGTTACCGCGTCGGGACGGTGGGGCCGTTCGGATTGCCGCGTCCGCTCAAGGTTCTGATCGATGCGAGCGCCTTGAAAGAGGAAGAAATATCCATCGGGTCTGGAATGCGCAACACCGCGGTCATCTTGAAGAGTGCAGATCTGCATCGCGCGTTGCCGGATTCAGATATCGTCTCGCTAACCTAGAGCGGTTGACAAAATTCAACCGCTGAAATATAATATAAGCAATAAAGTCCATTGTAATAGTATACTTTAGGCAGAAAGACAGAAGATCG
>JAKAMM010000172.1 GCA_021812905.1 Chloroflexota bacterium
ATTGACTCCGAGAAGTGGATTGCAATGGGTGGCAGTCGGGGCTTCTGAAAGGCCATAGCCTTCGAAGACCTTGCCGCCGCTCAATTTCTCGAACTTCTCCTTGGTCTCGCGCATCAGAGGCGCTGACCCGGAGATGCAAGCCTTGATGGAACTCAAATCGATCTTCCCGGCCGCCACCTCCGGACGATTGTTGATGGCATTGTATAGAGTTGGCACACCGGGGAAAATTGTCGGGTGATATTTGTTGATGTTTTCCAGCACATCGGGAATATCCCTGGCATTGGGGATCATCACCATGCTGGCTCCGGATGCCAGGGCAAAGTGCATACCTGCCACCATGCCATAGACATGGAAGAGTGGGATGGCCATCAGGACCACTTCCTTGCCATCCTCTGCCGTGAGAATCCATGCCTTCATTTGCATTGTATTGGCCACCACGTTGCGGTGCATTGCCACAGCGGCCTTCGAGACGCCGGTCGTCCCGCCGGAGTATTGGAACAGGGCTGTGTCATCCGGCCCAATGTCCAGTTTGGGGCGCTGACTGGGCTGGTATTTCGCCAGCAGATCTTTCATCCAGACATCGCCCTCAGCCAGTCCGCCTTCGATGCGGAATCCGCCTTTCTTCTCTTTTGCCAATGTGAACAGAACTCGCAAAACGGGCGGCAGCGCTTCTTTTATATTGGTGACGATCAATTTCTTGATTTTTGTTTTGGGCTGCGCGGCTTTGATCGTTTTATAGAAATTGGTCATCACGAACATGATCTCGATGCCTGCGTCGCTGGCCTGATGCTCGATCTCAGTGGGTGTGTAAAGCGGATTAGTGGCAACCACCACGCCGCCTGCTTTGAGAATGCCGAAATAAGCCATCACGAATTGCGGCGTGTTCGGCATGAAGATTCCCACCCGGTCGCCCTTTTTGACGCCCATATCCGCCAGGGCCGCCGCGAGGCGATCAGACCCCTCGTTCATTTCTTTGTATGTAATGGCCGCACCTTTAAAGATTGTGCAGGCGCGGTCGGGATACTTTCTGGCCGACTCTTCGAGAAAGTGATGGAGCGGCTGTTTGGGGTATTCAATGGTTGATGGAACACCTTTGTCGTAATGTGCGAGCCACGGACGGTTGGTCATGGTGCCTCCTCCTTATGGAATGATAATAAAAGTATATGCCCGAAAAAATTAAAAGTCAACTAATTTGCGCAGATATTCCTGAATCTCTTTTGTCACTTCATCATGGACTCTGAACCATTTGATCTGTGGATCGGACTCTTTGAACCAGTTGCCCTGCCTGCGGACAAAGACTCGTGTGGCGCGTCTAATCTCGACTTTGGCCTGCTCGGTGCTCAATTTGCCTTCGATCACGCTGACGCATTCACGATACCCGATGGCCGACATGGTTGGTAGTGTGGGTGAGTAGCCCTTGCCGAGCAGACCTTTGACCTCGTCCACAAACCCGGCTTCGAACATGGTTTCGATGCGCACATCGACCCTCGCGTACAATTCCTGGCGCGGACGCATCAACCCGATGGTGATGAGATGGTACGGCGAATCATTTTTGCCGCGTTGCTCCGAGAATTTTCTGCCAGTCGTTAGAATCACTTCCAACGCGCGAATTGTTCTGCGGAAATTGCGCGCATCAATTTTTTCGGCAGCCTCAGGATCGAGCGACTTCAATTTCTCGTGAAGCCAGTCAATTCCTCTTTCTTCTTTCATCCTTCCTAATTCATCCCTCATCCTTATATCTGGCTCCACTTCCGGCGGCGTCCAGCCTTGTGTCACCGCACGGACATATTGCCCCGTCCCGCCGACCAGCAAAGGCAGTTTGCCGCGCGCGTGAATATCCGCGATGGCGTCCGTCGCCATTTTTTGAAAGACAGCCAGCGACAAAATCTCATCGGGATTTGCGATGTTAATTAAATGATGTGGAACACGCGCCTGTTCTGCATGCGTCGGTTTGGCCGTGCCAATATCCATGCCACGATAGAAGAGGCGTGAATCCGCAGAGACGATTTCGCCGCTGATTCGTAGGGCGAGTTGAATGGCGATCTCGGTCTTGCCCACGGCCGTCGGGCCGACGAGGAGGATGAGGGAAGGTTTGGATTTCATTGGCTGAGCGATATTCGAGAATGGATTCTCGAATATCGAATTTCATATTGCATTCTCAAAATGGACAATTTCCGCCTTACCGTCAACTTCTTCCACGGCGATGACGTCAATTTGCCAATGGTCGATTTCGTTTTGTTGGGCGTAATGTTCGGCGCAGGCGAGCATGTGCTGTTGTTTGCGCGGCGTGACGGCGATCTCCGGCGGGCCAAATTTTGAATTGGTACGCGCCTTGACTTCTACAAAAATCGTGAAGCCTTCTTTCTGCGCGATCAAATCAATTTCGCCGTACGGCGTGCGGGTGTTGCGCGCGAGAATCTCGTAACCTTTTTTTACAAGATAATCTGCGGCGGCTTGCTCGCCCCATTGCCCAATTTTTTGGTTGTGGGTCATTCCAGGAATTTCTCCAGCAGTCCGCGCAGTTTTACATCCCAGCGTTCTTTGATGGGGCGCGAAGCATAAACCAAACGCTCGTAATGTTCGAGCATGGTGCGGGTTGTCCGCTCGATGGCATAACGGGTCGAGGCCTGGCGTGCGGAGTCGCCCATTTGCTTGCGCAGGCTTGCGTCGAGGCAAAGACGCGTGAGTTTAGCCGTGAAGGCTGAAAGGTCCTCGGTCGCGAGAAATCCGGTCTTGCCGTCCTCGATCGTGTCGCCGACTCCGGGCGATTGAATTCCTAAAACAGGCAATCCTGTGCCCATGGCCTCGATCACTGAAAGCGGATGAACTTCAGTGACCGAGGCTGTCACGAAGGCATCGCACATGGCGAGATAGGCGGGCAATTTATCGTAAGTGACCATGCCTGTAAAATGTACACGGTCTTTGAGATTCAATTCCGCGGCCAGTTGCTGAATCTCGGTTTCAAATTGTTTTTGTCCGCCGCCCAGGATCATGAGATAAACATTGTCAAGCGCACGTGCCACGCCTGCGAAAGATTGCAGGAGGAAGCCCAGATTTTTTTCGGGTGCCAGGCGGCCTGCATAAACCAATAGGACGTCGCTATCTTTGAAGCCAAAGTCAGCGCGTGCTAAAGGCTCGGCCTGATAATAATGTTGGAGATCGACGCCATTTGGCACGATGGCAATTGGACTCTCCACGCCCATCCCGCGTAAAATATTTGCCATGCCTGCGGAGGGGGACACGACTAAATTGACCGCTTCGCAAAATGGCGGCATGTAGGCCTGCAATAAACCGTCGCTGATCTCTTCTGGAAGTAAAGGCATGTAGGCTTGCGCGTATAGATCATAGCGGGTGTGGTTGGTAAAAACGGTGGGGATGCGTAAAGGCTGGCTGTAACGCAGACCGAGACGTCCGCTTAAGAATGGATGATGGATGTGAATCACATCCATTGTTTGAAGCAGCTTCTTGGCCGCAATGGTGTAACGAAACGATAGATAATAGCCAGTGTCCACCAGCGGCACCCCGGGTGAACGGATGACGCGTTGTTCATCGTCCTGGTAATCCTGATCGCCAAACGTGAACACGAAAACATCGTGCCCTGCTTTTTCGAGGTGCCGTTTGTTCAGGTCAATATAATTTGTGATTCCACTGACATGCGGCTTGTAAACATCCGCCATCATTCCGATTCGCATGATTGAATAGTACAGGCAAGACGGCGCGGAGTCAAGACGAACTATTTGGGAGTGCGCAAGTTCAAAAACATTAATTTCAACGTCGTTGCGAGCCGCGTTCTTGGCGGCAAAGCAATCTCCCGTAAAGTTGGGGATTGCTTCGGGAAGAACCCCCTCGCAAAGACGTGAGTGTGTTGGTTTTTTGGATACTTCTAACTGTTGATTGGGCTCTGGTAAAATACGCAATCACTTTATGAATCCAATTACAATTTCTCAACTTACTGCGCGCCGCTTCGTTCTCGGACGTCAGGGCTTGTGGCCGGGACGACGATGGAGCGGCAAGCACGGGACGGCTGCCGCGCTCCGCGCCTGCGAGGCAGTTCAGCTTGACCCGTTGAACGTCACCGCCCGCAGCCAGGATATTGTTCTTCATAGCCGCGTGTTGGATTACAAACCGGATTATCTTTTTCAGGCGGCGTACAAAGATCGTCAATTCTTTGATTATGGCGTCTGGCTGGCGATGTATCCGATGGAAGAACTGCCATATTGGCGCGTGCAAATGGAAGGGCGCCGTCATCAAAAACGTGTGGAAGATTTTGTGTTATCAAACCTGGAATTGTTCGAGCATGTGCGTGCGGCGTTGAGAGAACGCGGGCCGTTGGGAAATCGTGATTTCACTGGAAAATCTTTGGGCAGTTGGAATTATCGCGGGCGCAAAGAGACATCTTTAGTCTTGTATGATATGTGGCTGTACGGCGAGCTGATGATGCATCACCGGGAAGGTTTCGACCGAGTGTATGATTTTCGGGAGAACATCGCGCCGAAGGAATATGATTACATGGTGAGCGCCAAGGAAGCCGAAGAATTTTTCGTGCGGAAGTCGATTGCATTCATGGGGTTGAAGCGCGAGTCAACGATGCGCAGCCCCGAATTAAATAATTTTATGCGCCGTGATTATTCTCAAGCGTTGGTAAAGAAGATCTTTGAGGAGCAAAAAGACTCCGGCGCGTTTACTCAAGTTCAAGTCGAGGGCGGACGCGAAGCGTATCTAGTTTTGGCGGAGGATGTTCCGGCGTTGGATTGGCTTGAAAAAGGGAAGGTCCCCAAAGGATGGAATCCAAAAGATTCAACCACGCTGGATGAAG
>JAKAMM010000173.1 GCA_021812905.1 Chloroflexota bacterium
TGTCGGCACCGCCAATGATGATCAGGGAGAGCACGTTGATCGAGACTAGGAATTGAAAACTCTGAGGATAGGCTGAGGACAACTTCGCAGCAAATATGGTTCCACCGAGGCCGGCAAAGAAAGCGCCGCTGGCAAAAGCCATCAGCTTGGTGGTAACGTGATTGATGCCCATGGCCTTGGCGACGTCCTCATCCTCGCGCAGGGCCATCCAGGCGCGGCCCAGGCGGGAATCCTTGAGGCGGATCGCTATGAATACTGCAATGGCAATAAATACCAGAATCACGAGGTAGAGCATTTGCTGCGATCCGAAGTCGAATGGGCCGATGATTGGATGGGCAATCCCCTGGATGCCTTCCGGCCCGCCCAGCCACGGACGCAGCCAATCCGAAAGCACCAGCAGTCGAACGATCTCGCCGAAGCCCAGGGTGACGATGGCCAGGTAGTCGCCGCGCATCTTTAGCACCGGCAGCCCCAATATCACCCCTGATAGCACGGCAACAAGCAGGGCCACGGGAAGTGCCTCCCAATAAGTCAAAGGATTGTGACTCAACTCAGGCGAGGTGAGCACACCCATCGTGTAAGCTCCGATGGCAAAAAAGGCCACGTATCCCAAATCGAGCAGACCGGCAAACCCCACCACAATGTTTAGGCCCAGGCCCATCAGGATGAACAGGCCTACAGTGTCCAGGACATCGCTCAAGAAAAGGCCCAGAACACGTGGCAGGAATATCAAGACCAAGGCGATGGCTGCCAACGTACCCCAACGAATCCATTGCTGCCGCTGCGGGCTTTGCAGGCGGGTTGGTGCCCGCTTTTCTAAGGGGTCAACATAGCGCCAGTAAGCCAGTCCGCCGATCACAGCCAGCAGGAAAATGGTGCCGAACAGGTTCAGACCGGTTAGGGCGAACATCCACTGGAAGAGAGTTCCGATTGGACCCCAGGTCAGGAGGATCGTAGAAATCAAATCCCGGAGCAAGCCCACCAGTGAAATCCATATGAAGGCCTGAAGGAGCGCGTAGCGCAGGCGTGACGGGAGGAGCAGGAACGCTGTCCCGATCACCCCCATCAACGTGGAAGCCGTCAGCAGTACTGGGACACCTGCGGCGAAGCCGAGGTTGAAGGTCAGGAGCGCGTACAAATCCGGCGAGGCGTTTAGAAACATGGCGCGCAAGTTGATAACCTGGCCGATCCCCACGAGGGCCGCCAGTACTACGCCGCTCGACAGGCCGGATACTGCGCCCACGAAGGGAGTGAGAGCCCGCGTAATGGCTGAGCGGCGAGCGACACTATAAGCAAGGATCACAATGGGCGCAACTACTAAGATTTGGCCCATGGTTAGTACCGAGTGGATAATTTGCCTGTCACTGAATTCCACCACCATGCCGACCAGGCAGAGCAACAGGCTGACAGCCCCACCAATCAAGCCGCTGCGGATTGCTTCGAACCAAATGGAATGCTTCTTCATCACGGCTCTCCTCTAAGCTTTCGTCTCAGTGATACTCTCACCGAGGATGCCTGACGGGCGGAAGATCAGGATGAACACCAAGATAATGAATGCGATTGCATCTTTGAGCTGCGAAGGGTTCGGGATGCCCAAGCCGTCCAGGAACAGGTTGGGACCGACAGATTCAAGCAAGCCGAGTATCATCGCGCCAATAAATGCGCCGGCCACATTCCCGATGCCTCCCAGAACGGCCGCCGTAAAGGCCTTCAAAGCGGGAATAAAGCCCATGAAGAACCAGGCGATGGGGAAGAGCAGCACATAAAGAATCCCGGCAAACCCGGCCGATGCGCCGCCTAATGCAAAGGTAAAGACGATGACCCGGTCAACATCAATTCCCATCAATTCGGCAGCTTCCTTGTCTTCGGAGACCGCGCGCATGGCCTTGCCGATTTTTGTCCATTGAACGATTGAATACAAGACGACCATCATGATGAACGCCCCCGCGATCACTACGAGCTGCGATTTAAAGACGTTGACGCCGAAAATGTTCACAGTGCTGTTCAGGATTTGCAGGGTAGGGTATGCCTGAAATCCGGCCCCATAAAAGCCGCGAAATGTGTATTGTAGAAAGAAGGACGCGCCGATGGCGGTGATCAGAGGCACCAAGCGCGGCGCGTTGCGCAAAGGCCGATAAGCAATACGTTCCAGAAGTATGGCTACAACCATTGAGACGACCATTGCCAGCACGGTGACCATCGACATGCCCAGTAACGGATGTTGGTCCATATAGCCCGAACGTTCCAGCGAGTTGGCCAGGAAGACGGCAGTGAACGGGCCGCTCATAAAGACTTCGCTGTGGGCAAAGTTGATCATCTTCAGGATGCCGTAAACCAAGGTATAGCCCATTGCGATCAAGGCATAGACACCGCCCAGAGCCAGCCCACGGATGAACAAGTCAAGCCAGACGCTGGGGGTGTATTTCCCCGATAGGAGTGTTTTGATTGTGCCCACCACCATGATTAACGCGATTGCGAGACCAATGGCCCACACCACAATATCGATAAAAGTGACGCGCTGACGCCAGGTACGAAGCATCTTAATCTCCTGTCTTCGATAATTTGAAAGAGAGGCGAGGTGAACCTCGCCCCGCCTCTCCACGTGCGGAATTACTGGCCCGGTTTCCAGATCAACTCGGGCGGGTAAGCGCCCTTGTGGTACTGGTAAACGCCAATGACAGGATTGGCGCAGTCACCGGTGGGCGTGCACGTCAACACACCCGTGAGGCCCTGGAAATCCTTGGTGGCATACATAGCATCGCGCAGCGCTTGCCGCCCGATATGAACAGTGCCATCTGCGTCGACCACTGCAACCTTCTCGATGGCGGCCTTGATCATATTGAAGGCGTCATAAGCATGCGCATGGAAGATGCTGATCGGGTCGGTGCCGAATTTGGCTTTGTATTTGACCTTGAAGGCATCGTAGGCAGCGCCACTGACCAGCGGGCTCGAAACGCGGAAGCCCTCGACATAGTCACCTGCGCCCTTGGGGACATCGGGTGAGAACAGGCCATCGGCGCCCATCAGGTAGATGTTCTTGAAGTCGGCGCTACTGCTCGTCCGGACTTGCTGGATGATCAGCGGGCCTGCCGGCATGAAGATCGGCAAGTAGATCATTTGGGGCTTGCCGGCGGCAATGTCAGCCAGCACTGAAGACATGTCAGTCTGGTTCGGATCCACCGCGCTCTGCGCCGTGATCGTGCCGCCCAGCTTCTTGAAGTTCTCGGCGAAGACCTGCTGCAACTTGTCGGCATAGAGTGAGCCGTCGTTGATCGTGGCGGCTGACGTGACCTTTAGAACATTGTAGGCATATTGTGCCGCGACCGCGCCCTGAACTTTGTCATTGTGGGCGGTGCGCAGGAAGCCCGGGAAGTTATTCGGGTTGCCGGCTTCGGTCAGGTCGGGGGCTGTATTGGAAGGTGAGACGATCACGAACCCAGCCTTGGAGAGCAGCGGTACGGCCGCGCGGGCCGCACTGGAGCAGGAGGTACCGATCACAGCCACAATCGTGGAGTCCGCTGCCAGCTTGGTGCCGGCTGTCTGGCCGGGGCCAGCATCGCAACCCTCATCTTCGCCGTCGAATTTGACGGTGTGGTTCAATATCTTGCCGCCGGCATCGTCAATCGCGATCTCAACACCATTGCGGGAGTCAACTCCCAGGGTCTCATTCGGCCCGGATACGACCAGCGCATAGGCAATGTGGATCGGATCCGTTGGGCTGATGGTTACACAGCCAATCTTATCCGTGCATGTGAAAGCTGCAGGGGCAGATGTGGCAGCCGGGGCCTCGGTCGCAGCCGGGGCCTGAGTGGCCGTCGCGGGAGCGCCGCAGGCAGCCAACACCATGCTGGCTACAATCAGCACGGAAAATAAAACAATCAAGCGTTTAGACATTTCTTACTCCTCCGAATATGTTTGGTGTATCTGATAACCGCTGAATAGGTTTACCTATAGCGGTACGACAACCTGGCAGACAATGCCCTCCGATGTCCACACCACCTCCTTTGTGGGTTGGATTTTGAACCTTCTCATTCATAGCACAGAGCCGCAGAAACATTCCATTTGGATCAATTTCTGGCGGCCCAAGAACATTAAGATATTCTTCCTACAGCGAATAGTAAGGTGAATAATAAGGGTAATTTAAGCATCGGTCAAGAGCTTCATCCAGACTCTTCTTAGAATTTGTGACTCTCAGATTTTATATAAAAGCTGCTCACGAATACGCAGGTCGGTGTTACGGATCTTCATTGCCAGATCTGCGGCCAGGTTGTGCATCAAGCGATATCCCATTTGCGGATATGTTTCGCACAGCATAATCAGTTTATCGCGCTGGATGATGAGCAGGCGGGTATCTTTCTGTGAGGCGCGCGCGGACGCCGAACGGAGTCCCTCGTCCACGAGCGCGACTTCGCCAAACGACTGGCCCCGGCGCAATTTTGCGATCATCGTTTCATTTTCGGACCCGGATCCGGTCTCTGCAACACCGGGCGTGATCGTGATCTCGATCTCTCCCTGTGCAATGATATACAACTCTTTACTGCTGCTGTTTTCTCTAAAAATGGTTTCATGGGTTTGGTAGATAACTTCCTGGCACAGATTGGCAACCAACTCCAACTGGGTCGGCGTTAGTTGATAGAAAATGTCACTTTGCTTCAGGAAATTGACCAAAGAATTCATTGTTTGTGAAAAGAGTGTAGCACAAAGATTTGCAAAGCGCAACGTAAACACGACAATTAAGGATAAATTCTATTCAGCCAGTCTAATGGATTAACCTGAATCCCATTAACCCACATCTCGAAGTGAAGATGCG
>JAKAMM010000174.1 GCA_021812905.1 Chloroflexota bacterium
GCCGGGCAGGGCGATGACTGCGCCTGCCCTTACCCCCGGCCCCTCTCCCGAAGGGAGAGGGGAGCTAAACTCGACGATGAAACACGGCGCGGTGCCGACCGGATTTTCTATGCCCAAAGCGCCCTTCGGGACGAAGGCCTGCCGCTTCTGATTCTCGGATGGTTGGCGGCCATAGCGTCCGATGTTTTCTACGACCTGTTCCCAAAGATCTGCGCGGAATTCGGTCTCGACACCGGCGGCCATGGCGACAGCTTCACGCGTGGGATCATCCACGGTGGGTCCGAGTCCGCCGGTGGTGATGATAATCTCGGCGCGTTGCATTGATTCGCGGATGGTGGCTGCAATACGCTCAGTGTTATCGCCGATGGTGATGGTGCGATAGATGTCCACGCCCAGGTCGCGCAGGGTGCGGGCGATATAGCGGGTGTTGGTATCCACGATCTCGCCTAATAAGATCTCGGTTCCAATGGTGATGATTTCTGCTGAAGGCATTTTAGTCTCTACTTATCAAAATACAGTTCGATGATTATTTGAAGTTTGGTTTACGCTGGCTGCTGATAACCCGGAATATCTCGATGTTTGGCTGGGTGCCGTTGCCCTGGAGGAAAACAAGCCAATGTGCCGTCAAGCTCTTTGGCGCCGCTCATTCATACAATGCGTCACGTAACTTCTGGCGCTGAATATAAAGTTTGCGGCCGGCCACCACTGCTGATTGCCGCAGGCATATATAAACGTGTTGGTGATTTTCAGGCTATTTCCTGCACAGATTGACAAATCAGGAAAGTCGGTCCATGTTTTTTCTTGTGGAGATTAAACCACATTGTACTCTTGATTTAATTGTCCCTTGAAACGCTCGAGATTTAGCATTGAAACATCAACACTTAGGAATTTGCCATCCAAAATATATTCTGCCATCAGCTTGCCCGAAATCGGGCCGTGCATAAAACCATGCCCCGAAAAGCCTGTGACCAGTAGAAAGCCATCCACAGGCGTGCGTCCGAAAATTGGGTGCGCGTCGGGCGTTACTTCATAAAGCCCGGCCCAGTGCGAAGCCCTGCCTGCTTTTTCGATCAGCGGCATTCTCGTGATGGCGGCTTCGAGATTGATCAACTCAAAGTCATCGTCTACGTTTTGGTCGAAGCCGGGCTTTTCATCCGGATTGCTCATTCCAATTAAAAGGCCCTCGCCCTCGCGATGGAAATATAAGGATTGAGAAAAGTCGATCACAAAAGGGAAATCGGATGGAACTTCGGGCAGGGGAGTGGTGGTGAAGATTTGTCGGCGGATGGGTTGGACCGGGATGCGGACTCCGGCCATTCGTCCGATCTGAGCCGACCAGGGTCCGGCCGCGTTCAGAACCAGCCGCGTCTCGATCAGACCGTGAGCGGTCTCCACACCCGTGACCTTATCTCCGTTGACGCGGATCCCGTTAACTTCCGCGTTGTTGATGGCTTGCACGCCCATGCGCTGCGCGGCGCTGACGTATCCCATCACGACGCTGTTCGGGTCGACCAATCCATCCTGCTGATTAAATGTGCCGCCCAGCGCATCTTTTAGATTCATCACCGGCAATTGACTTCTGACTTCATCCCCGCCTAACCATTCGGTTTTTGCGCCAAGACTATTTTGAAGGCTGACATTTTGTTGGAACTCAGTGACATCTTTTTCCTGTGTGAGCACAAAAAGATAACCGCATTTGCGATAGTTCACATCCTGGCCGGTCTCGTCTTTGAAGCGTTCGATCATGGGCAAGCTGGCGAGCGAAAGCCGGATGTTGATCTCGGTGCCAAATTGATAACGCACTCCGCCCGCGCAGCGCCCGGTGGCACCCTGTCCGAAGAGTTCATCACGCTCAATCAATACGATGTTTTTCATGCCGCGCACGGCGAGGTGGTAGGCTGTGCTGGCTCCCATCACGCCGCCGCCGATGATGACCATGTCTGCTGACTTTGGAAGTTCCATCAAAAATCAACCTCCTGTCCGAGTTTCATTTTACGCGCGTTTTGGATGGCGAGGCTGGCAGCCATTGCATCCTGTACTGCAATGCCTACTGATTTGAAATACGTGATCTCTTGCTCTGATTGTCTCCCCGCTTTGCGGCCCAAAACGATTTCACCGAGTTCAGCATAAATGTGAGACTCGTCGATCATACCTGCGCGTATCGGCTGAATTAAATCCCCGGCCTCCTCCAATGAAGCCGGGCGCGAATCAACGACAACCCTGGCGCGTTGAATGGTTTCGGCTGGCACTTCCTGCATTTCAGGCGTATATGATCCTATGGCAGAAATGTGTGTACCCGCTTGTATATCAGCGTCTGCGAAAACAGGCTTGGTCGATGTGGTTGCTGTGCAGATGATATCCGCGTGCCGAACAGCCTCTTTAGCGCTGGCAGCAACCTGCAAATTTTTCGGGATCATATCTTGGCCTCGAATCTCATGTGCAAAGGCTTTGGCCTTATCGGGATTTGAATCATAGATCAATGCTGTCTCAATATTGCGCGCGGCGCAAGCCGCTTGAAGCTGCGTGCGTCCCTGCGCGCCGGCGCCAAAGATGGCTACTGTTTTACTGTCTTTGCGCGCCAGCAGATCAATAGCCGCGCCGCTGGCCGCGCCTGTGCGGATAGCTGTTAATGAACTGCCTTCGAGTAAGGCAATGGCATGCCCAGTATCGGGATTGAGCACAAGGACTGCGGCCTGAATATAAGCCATTCCTCTTGCTGGATTCTGCGGAAAGAGCGACACCACTTTTACCGCTAGAACCTCTCCCTCTGGTGCTTGAACAAAGGCTGGCATGAAAAGACTCAGCGCCTCATGCGACGCGATGGGCAGGCGCGCCCGCAACGGCACTTGAGCACGCCCGTCCGAAAGGGCGGCATAGCCGCGCTTCATGGCCTCAATGGCCTCCCGCATCGGGATTGCTTTGCGAACATTTTCAGCGGTCAGAATCAACATATGTACTCCTGCGAGTCGGCATCCGGCAAACCAAAAGCGCAGAGGAAATAATTGTACCTCTGCGCTTGGTAGGGATGCTTCAAAGGCTTACTCCATACCCAGATAAGCCTTCTGCACCATCGAGTTCTTGTTCAATTTGGTTGCTGTGTCATGAAGCACAATTTCGCCGGTTTGCAACACGTACCCACGTCCGGCAATTGACAGCGCCATCAAGGCATTCTGTTCCACGAGCAGGATCGTCGTGCCTTCCTTATTGATTCGCTGGATGGTGTCAAAAATGGCCTCCACCAGCACGGGAGCAAGACCCATCGAGGGCTCGTCCATGAGCAGGATGCGCGGGCGAGCCATCAGAGCGCGCCCAGTTGCCAGCATCTGCTGCTCGCCGCCAGAGAGCGTACCGGCGACCTGTTTGTTGCGTTCCTTCAACCGTGGGAACAGTGTGAAGACGCGTTCCAGATCCTGGGTCAACTCGTTTTTATCCTTACGAATGTACGCGCCCATTTCCAGGTTTTCGGTTACGGTCATACGGGAAAAGATTCGACGCCCTTCGGGTACCATGGCCACACCCTTGTTGACGATCTCGTGAGGTTTGAAGGGGGCCAGGTCCTCACCCTCGAGCCGGACGGCCCCTTCACGCGGCTTTAAGGTGCCCGTGATGGTGCGCAACGTGGTAGATTTTCCCGCTCCGTTGGCGCCAATGAGCGTGACAATCTCGCCTTTTTCCACGGTCAACGAGATGCCTTTCAGAGCATGGATGCTGCCGTAATATGAGTGGATGTTATCAATTTCAAGCATTGGCATTGGTATATCCTCCCGCTAGGCCGCCACGGCTTTTGACTGCTTCTCGCTGAGGCCGCTGGCTGCACCGCGTCCGAGATAGGCTTCGATCACCTTCGGATTCTTCTGAATCTGTTCCGGAGTGCCCTCCGCGATCTTTTCGCCGAAGTCCAGCACGGTAATCAGTTCGGAGATGCCCATCACCACCCGCATCTGGTGCTCGATCAGCAGGATCGTGATGCCCAATTCGTCGCGCAGACGATGGATGAAATTCGTCATGTCCTGGGTTTCACTGGGGTTCATGCCCGCAGTAGGCTCATCCAGCAATAGCAGCTTGGGTTTGTTACCCAAGGCGCGGGCAATCTCCAGACGGCGTTGATCGCCATAGGGAAGGTTCTTGGACATTAAGTCGCCCTTGCCTTGCAAACCACAGAACCTCAGCAGGCGGCGGGCTTCTTCGACAGCTTCGGCCTCTTCCCGCATCGTTCTGCGATCACGCAGGATGCCGCCGATCAGCCCGGACTTCAGGTGCGGGTGCATGCCAACCAGAATGTTCTCAACCGCCGTCATATTTTTGAAAAGCCGGATATTTTGGTAGGTACGTGAAACACCCAGCCGGGTGACGCGATCCGGCGACAAGCCGGTGATGTTCTTGCCATTTAGCAGGATTTCTCCCTCTTCGGGTGTGTAGAAGCCTGTGATACAGTTGAAAAAAGTAGTCTTGCCCGCGCCGTTCGGCCCAATGACGCTGTGAATACCCTGCTCCTTGACTTCAAGGTCAATATGGCCCAGGGCTTGCAGTCCCCCGAAACGTTTGGTTACTTTCTTGGATACCAGAACTGCCATGATACTATCTCCTGCCTCCGGCTTCTTTCGGAGCCGGTTGGGGTTCCACGTCCACCGCTTCTGCCTCTGCTTCATGCAGTTCGAGTTCGCGGCGTGTTTCGGGTATCAGACCTTCAGGCCGCGTCAACATCATGGCTACCAGCACTGCTCCGTACACCAGGTAGCGAAAATCGGCGAATTCTCGCAGGATCTCCGGCATACCCACCAGCACCAAGCCCCCGACGAATCGGAA
>JAKAMM010000175.1 GCA_021812905.1 Chloroflexota bacterium
ATGGCAGGACACGCGACAAACTGCGGAGGATATTGCCTGAAAATGTAGCGATGGTTTGAATGCTTTCCTCGCCAATCACAGGAATGGACTCATCCACGATTCGCAGGGTGGTGCGGTTCGACACACCCTGGATGACCAGTGAATTATGTTCCACGGTTAATCGGATTTCGCCTGCCAGTGTCTCCACCACGGCTTTCAAAGTCGCTGCATCCACACAGACTGAAAGGTCTTCATCACAAGCCACATTCGTAATGGCGCGTGCGGCAGTCTCGCCGTTGAAGCAGGACAGGCGCAGAATACCGTTCATATTTACATCCAGCCTTACCAGGGAAAAGGCGGCCATCAAGGTACTCTTCGTGCTGGCGCGTGTGACTGCGTTCAGGGCAGAGTTCAAAGCATCTTGTTGAATGGTGATCATTTGTTAGCTCCTTAAAAATGAGTGGGAGTCCAAATGGGCTCCCACTCGTGATCTGGTTGCGACTAATACGGAATGTCATCTTCCGCTGGATTAAGTTGTGCTACGGTTGGCTCGTTGCCGTTCCTGCTGTCCAGGAAATGAATCTCATAGATCTTGAGTTCATAATCCGCTGCGGCTGTGCCATCCTGCCGCGTCCAGATTCGCGGACGACCTGTATTCTTGTCCGCAGTCAATTTGCCTTCGATCAACACCTTGCTGCCTTTGTGTAAATACTGATTGCAGACTTCGCCGAGCTTGCCCCAGGCAGCACAGCGAAACCAGGTTGTGATCTTGATGATCTCGCCTTTTTCGTTGGTGTATTGATCGTTGGTCGCGACATTGAAGGTTGTCACCGCCATGCCGGATGGTGTGTAGCGCATTTCGGGATCACCGCCGAGGTGACCGACAAACACTGTTTTGTTGTATTGTTTGGACATTGGGATCTCCTGTTGAAAGTATGTTTGAAATTAGCGACCGATATTTCGCAGGCGCTTATCCACTTCGTATTCGCCACTGACGATGTAGCGAATGAGCTCGATCAAGAACCAGACCGTCCAGCTAAATACGGGCAGGGCGAAAAGAATGGCGATGAGAGTTAGTGCGGACATGAGGATTCTCCTTGAGAAATGAAATCGGGGAGCGATTGATTAATCGCTCCCCGATTAGGGAATGGAATGGATTAGATTGCGGACGGCCACCATCCGCTCAGGATGGCTTCGTCCGGGTCAAGTTGGTCGGGTGGTTTAAGTGTGCGTACCTTGGCGCCTCCGTGTCGGATGGACGCCGATACAGCTTGTGCCCACTCGGTACCGGCTTTATCAGGATCACGCAGTAATACATAATCGTATTCGTTATGTTCACTGAACCACCGATGCATTTTTGCGGCAGGACTTGCGCCGTTGGTGTAGACCGCGACTGTATCGGCTTCGCGTCCAAGCTGATGGATCTTCTGAGCAGTGATGAGCATGTCGAACAGACCTTCCAGCACGATCAATGTGCGGGTGGCTTGTGTGATGCGCCAGCTTCCAAGAGGTTGGACGCGGTTGCCCCAGGTTTTGTGATTCTTTTCTGGCTTGAACTTGCGTGTGCCTCTGGGTAACTGTTCCTCCGGGATGTAACGCACATTTATCACAGTAGGCTGTGTTGGCGGATCGGCATACACCACACCGCCTGCCCACAACCAGGTTCCATCACGGCGCACCATCATCGACTGTGTTGCCGCTTCGATGATCTCGCGATGGACTTCTGGAACGGGAATGCCATAT
Organism: Chloroflexota bacterium; assembly: GCA_021812905.1. The sequence continues at coordinate 1,723 of JAKAMM010000175.1, forward strand.
CCCAAACCATATACAAGAGCTGTGTAGGGAAGCACACCACGTTGAGCAAGATAGGTCCACGCCGGCGATCGTTGCACAATAGAGCGCGCTTCCGACATGGCTTCATCCAACATCTTCACCTGTGACGGTGGCTTGGGCGGGCGTGTCGGCGTCATGGCCGATACAGGCGGTTTCCAGTCCTGACCAAGTTTGATTCGAAGAGAATTCAACGAACCACCGGTTGCACCACAACGCAGGCACTTCCAGTATCCATTGACCAGATTGACACCAAAGTTTGGATGACCGCCTTCTCCTTCCCGGCTTGCATCGTTATGGAAGGGGCACCAGAAGATGGCCCAATCCCTGTGGCGTTCCACTCGAACCGCCGTTCCGAGGATCTCTTCGGCGGCGGAAAGAATATTTTCCATGAGTTTTTCTGCGGCCTCCTTTTGTTGAATGAACTATGCGCTCAGTAGATGGATGATGAACGCCACGGCCACCGAGAGCCAGTGATACGGCTGGCTGGCGGCGATAGCGACTAGGATGAGAAGCATTGCGAAGGTTCTCATGATCAGTCTCCTTTTTGGGAATGGTTAAATATTTCCAGTGGGAGTGCATGATCACGCATCCGCGCAGTCCGGTGTATCGGTTCCTGCTCATTGAATTTCCACACTGGCCCAGACAGGCGCAGTCGTGTACAACGCGGTGTTCTCGCGCAGCAGTGTAACGGTGGCGGAATATAGGTAGTCTCCCTGCTGTCGGCCGGCAGGTGCAGCAACATTGAGCAATTTGCCATTTGCCATGACTTTGCGTTGTGCGGCATTCAGGCGAAAGGGCGCGAAAATCTTGACAGTCTTGCTGGTTGTGGTATTATCGGTTGTGAACATTTGTTCCACCTTGTGACCGTCCAGTTCGAGCTGGGCGGTCTCGTGTTTTACCGGGCCTCTCACCTCGGTGAGTCCTCACTGTGGAGCGGAATCAAAACGGGCGCCGCCCTGGGAAAATCCCAGAGACAGCGCCCGTTTTTGATTTATGGGGATATTCAATTGTTCTATTGTTTCAATGTGCCTCCTGTGCAGGAATGGAACGGTTTATGAGTGCGTTCGAATTGCCGACACAGCCCTATGATTCAGGGTGTGTCGGGATTTGCTTCGAGCAAGTTGACGAGACTTGAACCAGCCTAAACTCGCAAGGTTTTTTATTCCTACTTCCCATTTGATTGTGTACCATCCTTGCCTGCGAAATTTAGAGACAGATATTTTCAACATGCCGACTTCTTGTATATCTGGTGCGGGAAATGCGATGGATATGATTTTGAATTCGTGAGTATGGTTTCCTTTCAGTTATGGGGATATGGAGAATTGATACAACGGAAGAAGCCCGGCGAATGGCTGGGCTTCTATAGAGAGGGGATGGATTGTGGAAAGTAGGAACGGTCGGGATTATAGGGATGATGAGGAAAATTGTCAAAGCACGTAGGCGGCAGAAACAATTCAATTCACCCTTATGCGACGTTTTTCACGCCCCTATTACCTATGGGTAGACTTTGAATTTGAAAGTCATCAAAGGCGCTCAAAGCTTGTTATTTTTCATATTTGCTGACCAAGTATTGTATCAAGCAGGCTCATTTAATCATACATCCAAAAGCCTTTTGATCCTGTTCTCTTGCAGGCAAAATGAACAGCTTCCATACCCTTGTCCTTATTCAAGCAGGGTGTTTATCGCTTTCCGAGCTTCTTGTAATACCCGTTCGGAAATCCATAATGATGAGTTTGCAAGGTTATCTAACAAATGAAGTGCAAGTGTTTTTTCAAGAATGTGCTCATTCGCAACACTCCACAAGAGCAATCCAATTGAGCCATGAACTTCCAGCCCGGCAGATTCGGCAAACTGGCGCGCCTTTGTGTCATCCGTAAGAAACCAATCGGCATGTTCCTGCAAAGCCAAAACAATTGCTTCCGCTTCTCCACCGTCAATTTTGTTCTCTCTCACCCATTTTTCGGCTTTCTGCCTGGCCGATTTTTCAAGGTCAACAATCTTTACCCATTGCGGTGGATTCCAACCTTGTGCATTTGCTTCAAACTCAACTGCAACCAACGAAGGGATCAGAATTTCGCCTGCCAGTGACAACAGATGAATCGCTCCTGCCTCACTCAAGTGCAGGAGCGGTCCTGTGTCGGACACAATTATACGTGTCACTTCTTTTTACCCTTTTGTTTTACCGCCCAGTTAATGTCGGCAAGTTGATACTTCTCCGCCAGGGCACGGTCAACAGGCAATTTGGGAACAAGACGAATTGAGCCATCCTCCTCAACAAAGACTTCAAGCAGGTCGCCCTCATTCAACTTTGCCTTTCGGCGGGCTGGGGCTGGCAGGGTAATTTGCCCGTTGCTACGGACTTGTAAATATTCAGACATGGTATTCTCGCTTTCTCTAAATCTGATTTCCTGATTTCTCATATATCATAACAGCATCAATAACCTAATGTCAACATCGAAAACTGGAACGTTCATTACAATTCCACTTAATGGTGGAGTCAACGATTTATCAATTGAATCACTGATTCTGCAAAGGATAATATTTATTCTTCTCCAACCTGATCTGTGCTTTTAACGAAGCGGATATAACATCCTCCAGACTCGCCTATGAGGGCTTTTCGCAAAGCAATAAGCGAAATTTTATTGATTTTTTTGGCAGTAGTTTTTATGTGCTGTTAACAAGAATAACCACAACACCAGTTTATGGGTGTAAGTGTGAATATGGAATTGGGGGCAATACAGGACTGAAATCCAATTTCAAATAAAAAAACTGCCGATACAGTTAGCGACACACCCACCCCACCGTGGGATGAGCAAATGTATATTCACACCCATGAGCGAGACATATCAGTCCAAACGGGAACGATGGCAGCGGCTATTTGAAACCTTACCAGTCGGCCTGCGCGAGCAAGTATCCCTGCGTAATGTGGAAGCAGTTGCAGCCCTGCCTCCACAAGCACAGGAAAGATTGGCGGAAGCCATTCAAGCCGGTCTCAAGCGTTTGCCGCGCGCAGTGGAGCAATTGAGAGTCAATCCAAATACTTCCATTGCAGATC
>JAKAMM010000176.1 GCA_021812905.1 Chloroflexota bacterium
ATCGGGCCCGACGATGTCCAGCTTGACGGGGATCGAGCCGTCGAGTTGATGCGTGGCGCACGAGAGACAAGGATCGTAGGCGCGGATCGCCATCTCGACCATGTTGAGCGTGCCCTGGTCATACTTGCCGCCTTTGATCAAAGTCTTGGCGGCCTGCCGGACCGAAAGATTGATGGCCGAGTTGTTTTGGCAGGTGGCGACGATCAAGTTGACGTGCGTGAGCAGGCCATTATCGTCGGTGGTGTAATCGTGGATCAGAGTCCCGCGCGGGGCTTCGACCACACCAATGCCACGCGCCGCGCGCGGCGTCACTTTGACGCGCGTCTCGCGGCTGGTGATCTCAGGATCGTTCAGCAACTGGACAGCCATTTCCGCGTTATAGAGCAATTCGATCAAGCGCGCCCAGTGATAGAGAAGTGTCAGTTGCGCGGGGCGGCCAAAACTGGAGCGGAACTCTTCCAGTTCCTTCTGCGCCAGCGGAGTCGGGATGTAATCCGCCACGTTGATACGCGCCAGCGTATTCACGCGATATAGGCTTGGCGCGTTATCTTCCAACAGGAATGGGCCGCGCTTCTTGGCGTACGGGAACTTGAGATAGGTCCAATCCTCGACGTGTTCGCCGATGAAATCCGCGTAGTCATTGGTGGCGAAGTCTTCGTACGAACCGTCGGAGTACATCATGCGAAGTTTGCCGTCGTAGAGGTCGAGCGCGCCATCGGCGGCCACCGTTCCCAAAAAACCTGAAGTGATCGTGCCGATGGTCTTCACCGCGTCGAGATATTTGGGGAAGATGTTGTCCTTGGCGAACTTGATGCTGAACTTGGCGAGTTCCAAACATTCCTGCGCCATCGGAAGGAGCGCGTCGCGTTCCTCCTTTTGAAGCGGCTTGCTGAATCCCCCGGGCACAGCCGCATCGGGATGAATGGATTTTCCCGCGATGGTCTCCAGCATTTTGGCGCACATGTGCCGCACTTTGACGACCTGCTTGGCAACCTCGGGCACTGCGCCCACGATGCCAATCACGTTGCGTGTCGGATATTCCGTGCTTGGCCCCATCACAAAATCGGGGCCGCCCAGGATGTAGAAGTGAAGGATGTGTTCCTCCATGTATGCGACGCTGTTGCAAAGCCTGCGCAATTTCATCCCCGCTGGCGCTGGCTGAACGCCGAAGACCGCATCATTGGCTTTGGCTGCGGCCAAATGATGCGACCAGGGGCAGACGCCGCAGATGCGCGTCGTGATGCGCGGCATTTCCTCGACGGGCTTGCCGACGCAGAACTTCTCGAAGCCGCGCAGTTCGATGACGTTGACGCGCGCATCGTCCACATCGCCCGCGTCGTTCAGCTGGATGGTGACTTTGGCGTGGCCTTCGATTCGACTGACTGGTTGAATAACGAGTGTTTTACCCATGGCTCACCTCTTTGCCGCCGCGCGCAGACGGCCTTTTGCGCCTGCGAAGCGATTGAATTGAGCGGCTCGATCTGGAATTTGAGCGGGGTCCAGACCGATGGTTGACAGCGCGCCCATCATGTCCACCATGGGATTGGCATTGTCGTTCAATGGACCATAGCAACCGCGGCACGGCATGTAGGCCTTGATGCAACGTGGCGTTCCACCTTCCATTCCGCCACATCCCGCCCTGGTAGCTGGCCCCTGGCACAGGAAGCCTTGTTCCATCAGACAGCGCACCTGATCGAGCGGTTCGCCCGCGCCCTCAATCGGTTCCAGCGGACGCTTCAAGGTGGCGACCGCTTTCTTCTCGCGGAGGGTCGGGCACTGGTCGCAAACGCTTTTTTGTTCCAGTTCGAACGGCGTGCCTTTCAATAGATGCATAACCGCCGCGACGAACATATCTGGCGTGGTGGGGCAGCCAGGCAGTTTGAGATCCACTTTCACCACTTCGTCCACCGCGTAGACGCGGTCGAGCAAAGCTGGCACCGCGCCTTTTGGCGTCTCGCCAGAGTCAGTGGTTGAATTCCCGCGATAGACGCGTTCGTAAAGATCTTCCAACGCGAACTGATTCGCCATGGCGGGGATACCGCCGAAGCAGGCGCAGGATCCCATCGCAATCAGGAATTTCACGCGCGAGCGCATCAACTCAGCGAGGTGTTTATTCTCCTCGTTGCGGATGCCGCCCGTGATGATGCCGACATCGGCTTGCGGAATATCGGCTGTGCTATTTTCACCTGTCTGCCCGAAGAGTTTGTGGTCCATGATGACTGGAAAATGGACAAACTCAAGTTCAGGCAGAAGGCCGAGCAGAGGTTCGCCAACGTCGAGCACGGTCACTTCGCAACCGCCGCAGATGGCAAACCATTCTTGTGCTACTTTAACTGGCATTGTTCCTCCTCTGTGAATATGGTTCATGAATGAGACGCAAAACTATTACAATCTAATGGCACCTCCTTTTCAAATGTGTGTGACATAAACACTGTCTCCTTGGCGATGATCACTTGTAAGGACTCGGTCCAACTTTTTTGACTTGCTCTACCATTTCCGTCATGACCTGGGCGAAGCGTGGACCTTCGGATGCCGCGATCCATTCGAGCCGATATCGTTCAGGTTCCAAACCAAAATCGTCCAGCATCATCTTGATCGCGTCCGCGCGTGACTTTGCGCGGAGGTTGCCTTCGAGGTAGTGACAATCCCCTTCGTGGCATCCGCACATCAACACCCCGTCCGCCCCGTTGGTCAACGCATCGATCACCAAATTTGGATGTACCATGCCACTGCATTGCACGCGGATAATGCGCACATTCGGCGGATATTGCAAACGTGACGTTCCCGCCAGGTCAGCGGCAGTATACGAACACCAGTAGCAGGTGTAGACGATGATGAGGGGTTCAAAGTTGGAAGTGCCTAAAGTGTCTAAAGTGCTTGAAGTGGGAGAAGTATTTTGGCTCATTTTGTATTCTTTCCGATGCAGGTATAGTGTGGGCAATGCGCAAAGTTGGAAGTGACTAAAGTGACGGACGCAGGTAAAATCGAAGCGGGCGGAAAATCAAAACATTCAATTCGAGGAGGAAGTCATGGCAACCAATAAGGAATTCGGTCAGCAATTGGAGAAAAGGACAAAGGCATTCGCAGTGAGGATGATTCGATTGGCTTCGCGCCTGCCCAGAACTCGGGAGGCCGATTCTATCGTCCGCCAGATAATCCGGTCTGGCACTTCTGTCGGAGCTAATTATCGGGAGGCGAATCGCGCTGTCAGCCGCGCTGATTTCAGGCATATCATCTCCATTTGCGAAAAAGAGGCCAGCGAGACCCAATACTGGTTGGAAGTCATTATTGAAGTGGATTGGCTGTCTGCCGAAGAGTTCAAGGCCGACCTCGACGAATGCAGTCAATTGCTTGCTCTCTTCACTTCGATCCATCGCAGCGCCAAAACTTAACACTTCGCCACTTCTCACTTTAGCCACTTCCAACTTTAGTCACTTCCTCACTTTAGTTCACTTCCCAAGAGCCGCCATCGTCATGGCACGCAGGTAATCGAGTTTGAAGTGCCATACAAAGATCGCGCCTTTTGGACAGGTAGCCTGGCAAGTTCCACAACCTTTGCAAACTGTTTCGTCAACCACAACGCGCTTCTTGGTTTGCCCTGCTTCGTTTTGATATTCCACCAGCGTGATGGCTTTGAACGGACATGGGTCAACGCAATACGCGCATCCGTCGCATTTATCTTCGACAACGTGGGAAATGATTGGCTCGATTTCGATGGTGCGGTTGGAGAGTACAGTCGCGGCGCGTCCTGCGGCGGCCAGGGCTTGGGTCACTGTTTCGGTCAGCGCTTTCTTCGGATAGTGTGCCATGCCACATAAAAAGATTCCGTCGCTGGCAAAATCCACGGGACGCAGTTTGAGATGTGCTTCCTGGAAGAAACCGTCCGCCGTGCGCGGCACTTTGAGCAATTGGGCAACATTGCCCGCATCATCCCGCGGGACAACTGCCACCGATAAAACGACACGATCGGCCTCGAGTGCCACATCCGCGTCGAGCATCTCATCGTGTACGATAACTTGTAAGGGCGCGGACTCCAACGTCTCCTGACGTTGGACTTCGGGCGGACGTTCCGCGTCGAAGCGCAGGAAGGTTACCCCGGCCGCGCGCGCCTGGCGATAGAACGGTTCCATCAACCCATACGTGCGCATATCCCGATACAAAATGTAGACTTCGGTTTGTGGGCTGAGCTTCTTGATCTCCATTGCGTTCTTCACTGCCTGTCCGCAGCACAGACGACTGCAATATCCGCGCTCTGCAGTCCGTGAGCCGACGCATTGGATCATGACGACCGATTTTAGATTTTCGATTGACGATTGACGATTGGCGAGTTGTTCTTCCAGTTCAAGTTGGGTAAGCACGCGTTCATCCTGACCGTAGAGATATTCAGTGGGTTGGTAGGGACGCGCGCCCGTCGCGACGATGACCACGCCGTGATGAAGTGTGAAGTGGGAAGTGCCTAAAGTGTGAAGTGAGGAGTCGAGATCGGCCCCACTTTGCACTTTAGACACTTTAGGCACTTCGACCTCTGCACTTTGACCTGTCGTTGTGAATTTCCCCAGACTTCCGCTGAATGACTTGATCTCTGAATTGAGGAAGGTGTGGATGTTCGGATGATTGAGCGTTTTCTCGATCAGCTTCTTGAGCAAGACTTGCGGTTCAGCGTGGCTCAACAGGAAATGCAGGTGCCGCATATTGCCGCCCAACTCGC
>JAKAMM010000177.1 GCA_021812905.1 Chloroflexota bacterium
AGTCTGTTGGTGCAAAAGATCATGGGAACTCAGAAAGATGGAATGCTCATGCCTCCGGGTGGCAAATTGTCAGAGGCTGAGATTCAAATCATCACAAATTGGATTAACGCCGGAGCACCCGAAAAATAAAACCGTTTTCCCTTGCCAAGGGCATGACGCCATAAACACAAGAACCGACCGAAAAAGGTCGGCTCTTGTGTTGTCTTATGTTGTATGAATTCGGCTACGGTGTAGCTGTTGGGATGACCGCAGGCGGGGTCGGTGTGCCATTTGGATGACAAGTCTTGCATGTGAGGAAATGGATGTTGTTTGGACTATCCGGTTTCAAATAGGTTGTGTCAAGTGTCGTGACATCGGGATGGTTGGGATTCACCTTCGGATGACATTGCTGGCATGACTGCTTTGGATCCAGACTCATCTCCGTGCCTTTTTGGAAATGACAGGTTGCGCATTGCAGTCCTTCGTGCACAGAACCTTTTAGATTGCGGCTGTCATCCGTGCCGGGCTGATGGCATTTCTCGCAAAGCGCGGTTACGTTCTGCACCGGCTCATAAGCTTGCTTGACCGGGTTGTAGAATGCTAGCATCTTGGGCGCGGTGCTGGTCGGGTCATGGCAGGTTTCGCACTTGATGGCTTGCCAGGCAGATACATTTTTATCCACTATGTGCCAGGGACCTTTTTGATCCACGGGTTGTACAAAGTCTCCAACGTGGAAGGTCGCCGCTTGGAAAGGCGCATGGCATTGGATACATTCATCTATCAGCAGTTCTGCTTTGTCATGTTCCTGATTGGTCAACACATCGGCGGGGCTGGCCGCGTGAAGAGTGTTGGCCCAGCGTTTGTGCTCCTCAGTATGGCACTTGGCACAATCCGCGCCGGCGACGTGTGGATTGGGTGTTGGCGTTATCGTCGGGGGCGGTGCTGGTGTTTCGGTCGGTGGGACTGCTGTCGCAGTCGGCGTGGGAGTCGTAACTGTAGCACAGGCGGCTAGGCCGAGCAGAATTACCAGTTCCACAATTAACAGAAGGTACCATCTTTTCATCGTACATTCTCCTTTCAAGAATAGGTTTTGTCAGAATCCAGCGGAGGGCTATTCTCGAAATCATTGGAGGAAGTCCTGGGTTGGACAATAACCAATGAGTTTGTGCTTACACCGCGACCGCTTCTGCCGATTTCACCATCACGGTTTCGGGTTCTTCTTCATAGATTCTATGATCCACCACATGCAGATAGCGGACACCCAATGAGAAGAGAGTTAGTCCGTAAGCCACAACGCCAAGCCCGGCCATCCATTCCACGATGGACGGATGGTACATGGTGTAGGTGACGGTTAGATTACCAGGCAGGTATGAGACCATCACCAGCAGACCGGTTAGGTTGGTATCCCAGCGATAAGCCACTACGCCGCCGACGATGAGCGCCAGGGCCAGCATTCGCAAGGTTGGATTCATGCGCGTCTTCTTGTTGATCAACAGAATCATCGGAACCACAGCGCCCAATAGCATTTCGCCGATCCAGAAGTTGAAGGAAAGAGTTCCGCTTGTGAGCAGGTTCAAGCCTTCGGTGCGCCCGGCCTGGTATGTATAAGTCATGGAGAGCGCGTCCCAGAAGCGGAAGTACAAATAAGCGGCCATCATCCAACCGATGAAGTAGGATACGCGCTCCAGCAATTCATCCTTGACTACGGCGCGCCTGGTCAGTCTCGCTGCAAGCATGGACGCAAACACGGTCAGCGCCATGCCGCCAGCAACCGCCGACATAATGAACAGCACGGCAACGTCAGGGCGGTACCAGAATGGACGGGCTTTCAACACACCATAGATCGCGCCGAGCGAAGACTGATGCAGCATGGAGAGGCACAAGCCCACCAGCGCCAGATAGGGGGCGTAGTGATGAACACTCTCGAGTTTCCCGGCAATTTTTGGATAACGATGGCGCAGCCACTCGAAAGATGAAAGCATGGGCAATACCTCGATCACCAACACGGTTAGGTAAAGCATCACACACATCGTCACTTCCCAAAGCAGCGAATGATCATTCCAGTAAATCAGCGCGTGCCAGAAGCGGTCGGGCCGCCCGATGTCGAGCATGAGCGCCAGCATGGCCATGGTGTAACCAGTCAGACCGATGAAGGTGGCTGTGCGCGCGACTGGCTGGTATTGTTTCAGCCCGAAAAGGTAAACACCCGCGCACAGGAAGAAGGCGCCGCCGGCCAGGGCAATAGACGAGAGATCAATTGTGATCCATAAGCCCCAGGGCACCAGGTCGCTCAAGTGGGTTAGGGACAGACCTTTCCAGAATACCAGCAGGCCAGCGACCAGACCGGCAGCCAGGAATAAACTCAGAAAACTGAGCCACTTGTCCCAGGTCGGTGCAAGGAAGGATTTGATCCTGATGATTTTCATGTTAACCCTCCGCCACAGCGGGCAGATAGTAAACGCGCGGACCTGTACCCAGATCTTCGCGCAAGCGGAAATGCGGATTATTGCGCAAGAGTATGCTGACCGGCGAATTGGGATCGTTCAAATCGCCGAAGACGCGCGCACTGGTCGGGCAGACGCCGACACAGGCGGGAGTCGCATCCGGGTCCACGCCGGGAACGAGTCCCAGAGCAAGACCGCGGTCGATACGCTGATAACAGAACGCGCACTTTTCCGGGACCCCGCGTGGGCGGCGCGAAACTTCCGGTTCTCCCCACTCCGGCACGGCCGGGTTCGGACCGTCGAATGATTTCCAGTTAAATGAACGCGCACCATACGGGCAGGCCACTTCGCAATATCGGCAGCCGATGCAGCGATCATAGTTCATCATCACAATTCCATCGGGGCGATAATAGGACGCTCCCACAGGGCAGACTTCCACACAGGGAGCCTTTGCGCATTGCATGCAAGGACGCGGCAAATAAGTTTTCTTATCGCCCACCTGTCCCGTCTCAAGGACGGGATTCCAGGTGATCTCTGGTGAGATGTCGTTATGAGCGCGGCAGGCCATTACACAATATCCGCAACCGTTGCATTTATTCTGGTCGATCACCATCACCCACTGACGGCTTCCGCTTGCTTCGCTCGGAACTGACTCGTTTGCATTCGCTTCTTTCACAACCTGCAAACCGATCACTGTTGCCGCGGCAACCCCGGCAACCTTGAGCATGTCTCGACGTGAAAATTTTGCGTCAGCCATTCCTGCCTCCTTTAGCGAGGCGGCGATACATGCGTTCCAACCACGGAGCAAGTATCATGCCTCCAGCCAGACCGATCAGACCGGCCATGCTGGCGAAGCCAAGCGGGCTGACCGGTGCGGGTTGATTGGTAACAGGCGGGATGGGAGTCACGACTGCGGTGGGCATCGGCGTGGGGGTTCCGCCAATCTCTTCGATCTTGATCGCTGAGGCAGCCACCGCCTGACCCGGAGCGTGCATCTGATTTGCATGGCACTTGTTACAAGTATCCAGCGAGGGCTTGAAGCTATGGTCCGGGGCCTTGTGAGCCGTAACGAAGTCGGTATTAACTGTGTTCGCGTTGCCCACGTTGAAACCCAGATGACAGTTGACACATGTCACACCCGCCGCGGCATGTTTGGATGTCGGGAAGTTGGTCATCGCGTCTTTGTGGCAGTTTTCGCACAAGGCGGAAGCATCTCCATTTGTAGAAGCGACACCTGCTACAGTCTTCATCCCGGCGGTGTGCGCATTATGACAAACTGTGCAGGTCATACTGCGCTGATAATGGGCGCTCATCTTCCAGTTATTAGTTGCAAAGCGTGGGTCGCTATGGCATTTTCCGCAAAGTTCCGGGGTATTATTGATCGGCATCTTGTCCACCGGATGATTAGGCGGGATCGGGTTGTGACATGCAACGCAGGTGACGCTGTCTGCCTGGGAAGTGCCGGTTGCTGGATCATAACCAGTGGTGTGGCAGACCAGACACGCGCCCGGCTTGCCTTGCGCATCCCAGGCCGCGGCAAAAATGGGATCGGTCAGCGCTCGACCATGAGGGCCAGTCTGCCATGTATCATAAACATCCTTATGACAGGCCACGCAATTATCCCCATTTACATTGTTGACAGGCGGCGCTGTCGGGGTGCCACCCTGGGCCTGGGCAAAAACAAATGTTGCGCCTGCTGTCAACAGGGCGAACATTACAGCGATCAAAAGGCGTTCAATGCGGGAAAACATAATCAACCTCCTCAATAATTTTTATGCGTAAACCGGGATGGGCGCTTTATAGAAGACTTCGCAATCGAGGCATTCCTCGTGCAGATAGCCATTCGGCAGGCGTCTTATCTGCCAGCAAGGCATGTTGGAAGAAGCCGCCTCGCACTTGGCGCGTTCTTCCAACGTGCAGTTTTTAGTTTCCCAACACTTTGGTGTTTCCACATCCAGCGGAATATTCTCACCTTCGGCTTGCCAGCGGGCATCCAGTTTGCGCAGGAAAGCCACAGCCAACGCCGTGATGAGGATCGGGATCGCAAAGCGCAGGGCCAGGCCGATCACAACCGCGAGCAGGGAATTGATATCGTTCATCTTTCACCTCACATTCGGTGATAGCGAGCGCGTTCGCGGCGGATCAACCATTCACCGGCAATCAGGAGCGTGCCAAACGGGATGATCAGCCGGAACAGAACTAGGACTAACATTACTTCAGGAGCGTTC
>JAKAMM010000178.1 GCA_021812905.1 Chloroflexota bacterium
CGCATTTTTGCAGTGGTGGATGTGTGGGATGCGCTCACATCAGACCGCCCCTACCGAAAGGCCTGGACAAAAGAAAAAGTGCGCGAACATATCCGTACCTCATCAGGAACGCACTTTGATCCGCAGGTGATCAAGGCGTTTATGGAAATGCTGAGAACGGAGTGATCCAGAGATGAAAATAATTTACAAACTGGCCCTCGGCATTTTAATCGTTGGCCTGCTGGGGGGTGTTCTAGGAGCAGTGGCCATCAAACTGCAACTCGACTCCGTTGAAGCCACCGCCAGGAGAGAAGCCGAAACAGTCGCCACAATGCTGGTGCATCTCCTCCATCACGAAATGGCAGATCATGGCGATGTCACGCTGGCTGCCGCTCAAGCGGAGCTGCAGAAGTTTGTCGAAGCTTTCTACGCCATGCACCAGAGCGATATTGTCATCGTGGATACCGACAAGAAAATCATCGCGGATGCCATCCCTCAAAATGTGGGGACTCGTTTTCAGTACGATCCAGGTAGCGAAGTCGCCCGGACCATCCAGGATGGCGTAACCAGGACGTTTGTCGAAACCAGCGCCGATTTCCCTCAAGGCATCAAGCAGGTCGTGGTACCGTTCACGGCAGAGGATGGGAAAACCATCGGCGCCGTCATATTCGACTACACCTCCCTCAACCAAGATCTGGCGACCAGCGCGCGAACAACCGCAGGGTTGATCGCATTGGTCGCTGTCCTTTGTACTCTACTGGCTGTAGGTTTCGGGTACCTTGCTGCCCGAAGTATCTCAAAGCCTCTCGACGCGCTCGTGCAGGGGACTGAGAGAATCGCCGCCGGGGATATGAACGTCAGGGTTCAGGTGAAATCAAACGATGAGCTGGGCGACTTGGCTGCCTCCTTCAACCGGATGACCGAAGAGCTGAAAGGATCGTACGAGGCGCTGCATGAGAGTGAAACACGGTTTAGAAGCCTCTTTGAGGATTCCCCCATCTCGCTCTGGGAAGAGAATTTCTCTCTCGTGGCCGCGTACCTCGACGAGTTGCGGAATTCAGGGGTCACCGACTTTAGAGCCTATTTTGAGACCCATCCCGATGCGGCGGTCCATTGCGCGGCGATGGCGACGGTCGTTGATGTAAACAAGGCGACGCTCAGGTTGTACAAAGCCAACTCAAAGGAGGATCTGCTGGCTGGCCTGGACCTGGTGCTCAGCGAAGAGGGCTTCCCCACGTTTAGAGAAGAACTGATTGCCATCGCCGAAGGCAAAACCGGGTTCGAGGATGAAGTCGTCAACCAGACTTTGACGGGTGAGAAAATCCATCTCGCGCTCAGTTGGTCTGTGGCGCCCGGTTATGAAAAAACATACTCGCAGGTTTTCGTCTCGATCAATGACATCACCATGCGCAAGAGAGCGGAGGAGAGGCTGCGCGAATCCCAAGCCAGATACCGCACACTGGTGGAGCAGATTCCGGCCGTCGTCTATATGGATGCGAGAGACGAGAGCAGTTCCGCGATCTATATGAGTCCGCAGGTCGAATCCATGTTGGGCTACTCTTCCGAGGAGTGGGCAGCCAATCCCAAACTCTGGGTCGAACTGCTCCATCCTGACGACCGCGAGCGCATACTGGCTGAAAACGCCCGCACCAACGAGACTGGCGAGAAATTTGTCACAGAGTATCGCCTGGTGGCCCGCGATAGCCGCGTGGTGTGGGTCCGTGACTATGCCGTGTTGATGCGGGACGCCGCTGGTCAGTCTCTCTATTGGCAGGGGGTCTTGTTCGACACTACTGAACATAAGCTTGCCGAGGAGAAACTCTCCGCCATAGTGACCGAACTGGAACAACGCAACCACGAGGTCACCCTGCTCAACGAAATGGGCGACTTGTTACAAACCTGTCACACGGTTGAAGAGGCCAGTACGGTTGTCTCTCAGTTCGCTCAAAAGCTATTTCCGGATCAATCTGGCGCACTGTACCTCATTGCGCCCTCACGTAATTTCGTGGAAGCCGTCGCGGCCTGGGGCGAGTCCCCGCCCCAGGATCGCGTCTTCACACCCGACGACTGCTGGGGGTTGCGACGCGGGAAAGTCCACTACATGGCTGACCCTCGCTCAGGGCTGCTTTGCCGGCATGTCAGCCAGTCCTTCGGCCCTGAGCGACCGCCGAAGGGCGGTTACCTGTGCGCGCCGATGATGGCACAGGGTGAAACATTGGGGATTCTGCATCTGCGAAGCGGCGGACCCGCTGCAAGTCAAACCGGGCAGGAACAAGAAACTCTCACAGTGTCGCAACAGCAACTGACGGTCACCCTGGCCGAGCACACCGCCCTGGCGCTGGCAAACTTGAAATTGCGAGAGACTCTGCGCAGCCAGGCTATTCGCGACCCGCTGACCGGCCTATTCAATCGCCGGTATATGGAGGAGACGCTGGAGCGCGAACTGCGCCGGGCGGAACGCCGCCAGTCTCCGCTGGGGATCATCATGTTCGATCTCGATCACTTCAAGAAATTCAACGATACCTTCGGCCATCCTGCGGGTGATGTGGTCTTGCGCGAAATCGGCGCTCTCCTGCAAACACGTGTTCGTGTCGAAGACATTGCCTGCCGCTATGGCGGCGAGGAGTTCCTCATCATCCTTCCGGAAGCCTCGTTGGAAGACACCCTGAAGCGGGCTGAGCAGCTCCGCGAGGGCATAAAACAATTGCATGTGGAGTATCATGACCAGGCGCTGGGGGCGGTCACTGTCTCGCTGGGTGTGGCAGTCTTTCCCGATCATGGTTCGACCACAGAGGTCATCGTGCGGGGGGCCGATGCTGCTCTTTATCGTGCCAAACGCGAGGGACGTGATCGGGTAGTCGTCGCGCCAGGTATGAATGCGTAATATGATGAATTGCTCTTCTCTATATTGCCATCATGAAAAGGGGGATGGCTCCGGCTGCCTGCGCGGACTCAAGGGGGAACAAATCCCGCTGGCGGCGCGTCTCTTTGCAATCGTAGATGTATGGGATGCTCTCCGATCTGACCGCCCATACCGCAAAGGCTGGGATGATGAAAAAGTGCTTGAGCATATCCGCGCGCTGGCGGGAACACACTTTGAACCTAAAGTGGTGAATGTGTTTTTGAATATGATAACTCCTGCTATTTCAAAAGGTACGCATGGATGATGAGTAAATGAAAAGCATGAAAAACACGAAAACGAGAACGGTATGGCTATCAACCCAACCATAACTTCAAAGAGAAATCTCCTGATCGGGGCCAGGAGATTTCTCTTTATAATCAGCTCGATCAAACTTTCGAAAAGATTTAGCCCATGTCAAAATTTATCGCCTTCCTGCGCGCCGTTGCTTATGTTTCGACACGGCTACGCCAGTCAACCTGCCAGCTCAATACAAGCGTCAATGCTGGCGGAGACGAAGATCATGGTCAATTGTGGATTTGTAGGACATTTCAAGTCGCAAGGAATAATTTAGAAGTGTGCTAAAATTCGCTGCATGAAAGTTCGGGATATCATTAAACTGATTGAAGCGGATGGGTGGTATCTGGTCACAACCAAAGGCAGTCACAGGCAATATAAACATGTATCTTTTCAAAAAGCCTGGCCGTGTCACGATTGCTGGACATTCGAGCGATGAACTTGCGCCTGGAACGTTGAACAGCGTTTTCAAGCAGGCTCAATTGAAGAAATCAAAAAATAGCGAAAGGTGGAAAATTATGTATCGCTTTCTTATTGTCATTGAAAAAGCAAATGGAAATTACTCAGCATATTGTCCCGACTTGCCAGGTTGTGTGGCTACGGGTAAAACACGAGAGGAAACAGAACGTAATATGCACGAAGCCGTGGAAATGCACGTGCAGGGACTGTTGGAAGATAAGTTATCCATTCCTGACAGCGTTTCTTTTGCGGAATATATTGAGGTTACAGCATAGCAAAATTTATGCAAACAAAAATCTCCTGATATTGACAGGAGATTTTTGTTTGCGGGGTTGGGGAAAGAAAAGAATGAAGGGGAAAGGTGAAGGATGAATTTGATACGAGTTCGTGACAAGTCTGGCATGGTTCAGGCGC
This sequence comes from Chloroflexota bacterium, assembly GCA_021812905.1. The sequence goes on from JAKAMM010000178.1 coordinate 4,049, forward strand.
GCCGTGGGTCAAGTCCATGCTTGCGGTGGCAAGGGGCAAGGTCAACACACAGACTTCGGAAATCTTTTTGGAGGACTCGCTGTCTTGAGTTCGTGATGGCAGACCTCCGAAGTCTCAGGAAAAAGTCTCTCCAAAATCGTGTATCATTGGATCAGGAGATTTAAAACCATGGCTAACCAGAAACTCCTTACTCGAATTACTGTAAATCTCGCAATGGCGTTTGGCAAACCGACGATTCGCGGATTGCGTTACTCGGTTGAGCGGCTGTTGGAGACGCTCGGTTCGGGCATGTCCATTGACGAGATACTCGCCTATTACGAAGACCTTGAACGAGCGGATATTCAGGCCGCGTTACTTTATACGGCTTGAATATCTGCTGAATTATTGAAAGAGGCTGATGATATGCTTGCAGAAACCCGCTACGAACACGTTGTATTGGATGGTTTACACGTCCCGATCATATTTGGCACGACTATGAAAGTGACCGAACTCGTCCTAGCGCAAACCGCCTACGGATGGAGTGCGGAAGAACTTCACATCCAGTTCCCAGATCTGACTCTGGGTCAAATCTATTCCGCTCTGGCTTATTACTGGGATCATCG
>JAKAMM010000179.1 GCA_021812905.1 Chloroflexota bacterium
GTTAATTACGGAAGAGCCAAAAAGATTTGTGTTAAACTTGGCCCATTCCATATTGGGAGCGGGCTGTGAAATATTATGTGATCGTTAATCCAGTTTCGGGACACGGGCTGGGAGAAAAATCAATTCCGCGTATCGAAGAATTCCTGAAGACCAACAATTTCGATTATCAACTTGTCCGTACCGAACGCATGATGCACGCGCTCGAGTTGGCCGAAAAGGCCGCGCATGCTGGCTACGATGTGATCGTCTCGGCCAGCGGCGACGGCACGCTCAACGAGGCCTTGAACGGCGTGATGCGAGCGTGCATGAATGGCAGGCCGCCTGCGCTGGCTGTGCTCAGCATCGGCACTGGCAACGACTTCGCAGGAGGCACTGGCATTCCGACCAATCTCGAAGATGGCTTGAAGGCTCTCAAAGAAAACAAACGCAAAAAGGTGGATGTCGGGCTCGTCAAAGGCGGCGATTTCCCAGAAGGCCGCTATTTCGGAAACGGCATCGGTGTCGGTTTCGATGCGGCAGTCGGCAACGAGGCCGTCAAGGTGCGCTGGACGCGCGGCTTGCCCGCTTATATGATCGGCGTCATCAAAACTGTTTTCCTTTATTACAATCCGCCAAAGTTGGAAATCAAACTTGACGCTGAAACCATTACGCAAGTCTCACTGATGGTTTCGGTGATGAACGGCCGGCGCATGGGCGGCGGTTTTCAAATGGCGCCCGAAAGTCAGAGCAACGACGGCGTCTTCGATCTGTGCATCGCCGAGACAGCCTCGAAGGGACGCATCCTGGCGATGGTCCCGCACTTCATCAAAGGCACGCAGGCTATCCTGCCTGAGATCAAAATGCGGCGCTCGAAAACAGTGAGCATCAAATCTTTGGACAAGACTTTCCCTGCGCACGCGGACGGAGAATTTATCTGCCTCGACGGTTCAAGCCTGGACGTGGAACTGCTCCCGCAAGCCCTCGAAATTATCTGCGCCTCATAATTTGTCCGTTCCTCTTCACGAATGCGCACGAAAATAAATTTGCGATAATTCGCATGAATTCGCAGACAAGAAAATAACCTCATGAAAATTCTCCGCTGGTTCGTTACCACTGCCATGAAACTTGGTCTGCGCGTTCTATGCCGCGTCGACGCGCAGGCCATAAAGGAAGTCCAGGCGCGCGGCCCCTTGATCGTTTACGCAAACCACACTGGCTCCATCGAAGTGCCATTAATATTCGGGGAACTCTATCCGCGACCGGTTTCAGGCTGGGCCAAGATCGAAAGCTGGGACAACCGGTTCCTGAACTGGATATTTTCCCTGTGGAGTATCATCCCCATCCGCCGCGGTGAAGCGGACATGTCCGCGCTTAAGAAAGCTTTGCAAGCCTTGAAACAAGGCATGCTGTTCGGTGTTGCGCCCGAAGGCACACGCAACAAAACCGGCAGATTGATCCGTGCCAGACCTGGCGTGGTAGTGCTGGCCACCCTGGCGAATGCGCCGCTCATTCCTATCGCCAATTGGGGTGGGGAAAATTTCCTGTCCAATCTCAAGAAATTCAAGCGGACGGATTTTCACATCCGCGTTGGCAAACCGTTCAGGCTCGAAACCAACGTGGCAAAAGTCACACCCGAAATGCGTCAGGAAATCGTGGACGAGATGATGTATCGTCTCGCTACACTATTGCCCGAAGAGTATCGCGGCGAATATTCGGATTTGGAAAAAGCAACGGGAAAATATTTGGTAAACTCGTAAGAGCATAGAGACCCTTCGACAAGCTCAGGGCAGGCGCTGTGCCCGCGCATTACGATCAAAACTTAAAATAATACGCGTTCGTCTCCCGCCGCGTAAATCCCATCTTTTGATACAACTTATTTGCCGCGAGGCGCTTTAGATTCGACGTGAGCGAAACGCCGCTTGCACCTTTCGTGTGTGCAATTTCCAAACAGCGGCGTACCAATGCTTCACCGATTCCCTGCCCGCGCGCGGACGCGTCCACGATCACGTCTTCGATGATGGCGCGAATGCCGGTCGGCACGCGATACACCGTCAGGTTGGCCGCGCCTATGATAGAGCCGTTGTCCGAGCGGGCGATCAACAGCATGGACGATTCTGATTTAACGAGAGCCGCCAGCTCATCCCGCGCAGGAGGCGGATTGTTAGACGTCAACTGTGGGACGAGTCGTTGAAACGCGTCCCACAGTTTTTCATCTGCTTGAGTCACAATCTCAATTTGCATATAAAGCTCCCAGCGCCGCCTGCACTTTGTTCTTTGAGTGTCCTCGGCGCTGGATATGAACCGCTGAGGACGGCGGTTCGAGCAACGTTATGCCTTGACCAATCCGACTTTGACTTTCTCTCCGTCGAATTCGTCTTCAACGCACGATGCGTCCGCGGGCGGCTCGGCGAACACGAGCGAGACGGCCAGCGTTTCGGTGGTGATATATTCGCGGTGCGTCTCAAGCGCGGACTTGAGAGCGGCTGAGGCCACGACAAACAAATTCACGCGATCCACGACATCCAGATTAGCGCTCTTGCGCAGGTCTTGCACGCGGCGCACAAATTCGCGCGCCTGGCCTTCCTGCACCAGTTCGGGCGTAAGTTCAGTGACTAGCGCCGCGACGTACGAACCTTCTTCGGCAACCGCGAAACCTTCCCTGGCCTGCGCCTTGACTTCGACTTCGTCCGGCAAAATCTTGTACGTTTCGCCGTTGACATCGACATCGACCGAGCCACCAGCCAGAAGCGCGTGAGCGACCTCTTCGCCATTCATGGCTAGGATCGCCTTTTGAATGGCGGGGAATTTATTCCCATATTTCTGGCCAAGTTGTTTCGAGAAGGGTTTGACCGTGTGCGAGACGGCTTCGGTACTGGTATCCAGCAGGCGGACGGTCTTCACGTTGAGTTCGTCTTCGATCAACTCAGCAAATGTTTCGACGGCTTTGCGGTCAGCTGCGTTGCCCAGCGAGAAGGCGGCTTCCTTGAGCGGCTGGCGGACTTTGCGGTTGGCCTTTTGGCGCGCCTGATGTCCAAGCGAAACCAGCTTCATCACCAATTCCATCTCGCGGTTAAGCGAATCGTCGATCAGGACTTCATCATACTTCGGCCATTCAGCAAGATGAACAGACTCAGACGCGAACTTATCCACCGAGCGGACAAGATTTTGATAAAGCTCGTCGGCGATGAACGGCATGGCAGGCGCAAGCACTTTCGCAAGCGTGACCAGTGCAGTGTACAGCGTGCCGTAAGCGGCCTGCTTATCTGCATCCGAGCCGGACTTCCAAAAGCGGCGGCGTGAGCGGCGCAGATACCACGTGGACAGTTTTTCCACGAATCCTTCGATCGGACGCGTGGCGCCGGTGACATCATAGTTATCGTAAGCTGTTGTCACATCGCGGACCAGCGCATGAAGCTCCGAAAGCAGCCAGCGGTCAAGCACATTCTCGCTGTAGACGCGCGCGAATGTCAGTTGCGGATTGTCGAGATTCGCGTACGTCACAAAGAACGAATAAACATTCCACAACGTCAGCGTGAAGTTGCGGATAACTTCACCGACCAGATCAACCGAGAAGCGGCGCTCCTGTCCGGGCGGTGTGGCGGTGTACAGATACCAGCGGAAAGCGTCCGCGCCGTTGACGTTCAATACATCCCACGGGTCAACGATGTTGCCCACGCTCTTGGACATCTTCTTGCCTTCGGCATCCAGGATCAGGCCGAGACAGATGACGTTCTTGAAAGCGACGTCATCATTTAACAAAGTGCTGATGGCGTGCAAAGAATAGAACCAGCCGCGGGTTTGATCCACCGCTTCGCAGATGTAATCCGCCGGGAACTGTGACTCAAATTTATCTTTATTCTCGAACGGATAATGCCACTGGGCATACGGCATCGAGCCGGAGTCGAACCATACGTCGATCAAGTCTGGGACTCGCGTCATCTTGCCGCCGCAATCCGGGCAGTTGAAGTGGATTTCGTCCACGTACGGGCGATGCAGATCGAGGTCACTCAGATCGCGCCCGGCCTTCTCGGATAATTCCTTGACTGAGCCAACGCCTTCGCGGTGCTTGCAATCCATACATTCCCAGATGGGGAGCGGCGTGCCCCAATAGCGCTCGCGGCTCAAGGCCCAATCAATGTTGTTCTCGAGCCAGTTACCGAAGCGGCCTTCCCGAATATGTTCAGGCACCCAGTTGATAGTGTTATTCAGCGACACCAACTTGTCACGGAACTTACTGGTGCGAATGTACCACGACTCGCGCGCGTAATACAAAAGCGGAGTATGGCATCGCCAGCAGAACGGATAAGTATGTGTGTAATCTTCCTTGCGAAAAAGCAATCCACGGGCGCGCAAATCTTCGATTATCTGCGGGTCGGCGTCTTTGACGAAGACACCGCGCCACGGCCTGATCTCCGGGATAAATGTTCCGTCCGGCAGGACAGTCATCAGCACTGGCAGATCGTGCTCGTTCGCCATCTGCATGTCTTCCTGACCGAAGGCCGGAGCCATGTGAACGAGTCCCGAACCATCCTCGGTCGTGACGAAATCACCGAGCACAACAAAATAGGCAGGTTTGTCAGGCGGCACAAATGTGAAGAGCGGATGATATTTCACGCCTTTTAATTTTTTGCCCTTGAAGGTTTCAAGGACTTTGACT
>JAKAMM010000180.1 GCA_021812905.1 Chloroflexota bacterium
ACATGTATCCTTTGCCCCAATGCGGACGCGCCAGCACGTAACCGATTTCGACTTTGAAGCCATCGGGATGCATGGCAATCATCCCGATGGCAGAATCCGAATCTTTCAGGGTAATAACATAAGAATGAGCTTTGCCTTCATCCCACAGTTTTAGCATGAGTTCAACAATGTGGTAGGTTTCTTCCAAATTTTTATGTGGGCGCCAGGTTATGTACCGTGTCACTTCAGGGTCTTGAGCATATGCCGTGAAAATCGCGGGCGCGTCATCCATGCGCGGCTTGCGCAGAATGAGCCGTTCGGTGTTGATGATTTCAGATGGCTTCATTTCTCTTCTTCGTCAAGCGCATCAATGTGCCCTGGCTTCTCCTTGCCCAACTCCAGCGACCGCTGATACGCCGCCCAGACCGCACGCGAAATCGCCGTGCGGAAGCCGGCCTTCTCCAAATAATACAACGCCTCCGCAGACGTGCCGCCCGGCGATGTGACTTGATTCCGCAGCGTGGCAGGATGCCGCTCCGCATGTTCATAGAACGAGGCAGAGCCTTTAATGGTTTGCAAAACCAATTGCTCGGCAATGCGGCGCGGAAAGCCCATATGCACACCGGCATCTATCAATGCTTCGGTGAAAAGAAAAACGTAAGCTGGGCCTGAACCTGAGAGCGCTGTCGCCATATCGAGATAGCTTTCATCTTCCACAAATACTTCCGCGCCCAACGCGCCGAGGATGGCACGCGCCATCTCCTGCTGTTCTTCGGTCGTTTCTTTCGATGCAGCCCAGACCGTGATCCCCTCGCCGATCTGTCCCGGCGTATTCGGCATCGAGCGAACAATGGCCTTATGCTTCAACCCGGCGCCGATCTTCTTCATGCTGGCGCCCGCAATGATGGAAAGCACCAGCGCGTCGGCGCGGACTCCCTTCAAACCTTTCATCACTTCGCTCAATCTCTGCGGCTTTACCGACAGCACCACCACATCCGCTTCGTGGACTGCAGCGGCGTTGTCCGTGGTCACACGGATGCCGTACTTTTTATGCAGTTCATCTCCGCGTTCAGCGCGCGGGCCGGATGCGGTCAGGTTTTCAGGCTTTGCCAATTTCTGACGCAATAATCCGGCAATCATGGCTTCCGCCATCACGCCAGGTCCGATAAATGCGATTTTGTTTTTGAGCATCATTGCCTCCGTGGTCATTATACTGTGCAGATAAAAAAACGAGCGGACTCTCGTCCACTCGTGGCATTTACAAAATTACTTTCCTGTATATTGCAACGCCATTCTGAGACGTTCTTCCACATCCTTGGGCGCATCCTTTGGCAAAGCCTGAATGGCGGTCTGCGCTTCGATCACGGAATAGCCAAGGGCCGTCAAAGCGGCAAGGACTTCACTGTCCGCATCGGACATGGATGCAATTTTAGACAAGGCGTCAATCGGTTTGAGGCGATCTTTCAGATGCAGTGCGATCTTCTGCGCGGTCTTCTTTCCAACGCCGGGGACGCGCGACAAAATTTCAGCTTCGTCAGAAAAGACCGCCCGTTGGACGGTGTCCACTGTGAGAGTGGATAAGACTGATAGAGCCACTTTCGGACCGACGCCGTCCACGCCGAGTAACATGTTGAAGAGTTCACGGTCAGACTGTGACTCAAAACCATAAAGCGTCAACGCATCTTCCCGGACAACGAGATGGGTGTACAGCAAAATGGCTTCGCCCGTCTTCATGCGTCCGCGCACTTGCGCCGGGACAAAGACGCGCAGTCCCACCCCGCCGATTTCGACAACAAGAGCGTTATCTTCGATCTGGATGATTTCACCGCGCAGAGTTGCTATCATGGGCTAATTATATGTCATTGTGAGCGGTCTTTGCAAAGCATCTATGAAAGCGATGCTTTTGTCAAGAGAAAAATAAAGAGAACGTCAGCACCTTAATAAAGCAGGAGCGACTTGTTGAAACAAACACAGTCGGATTTTCCGGAAGCATCTATTCGTTGTCAAGCAACAAGAGTATCTCCAACAAGTGTGTCGCAATCAATCTACGGTTCTCGGGGGAACCAGCTTCGCAACGCGCTCGGCTTTCCAACCATGATGACAGCCCTGACCTGGGCAAAAGAGGCCATCGCCGCTCACGGCCAATAAAACTGACGAGCAGACTGTCGGAGAGCAGTGTTTCGTGACGCAAAACAGCAATTTGAACCGCGAAGCACGCAACCAGTTCCAATATGCTCATTTTATCGAACGCGCCGACGAAAGCGTTTCAAAGTCGGTGGAGCGCGGGATCAGGTTGAAGGTTTGTAATAATTCGGGCGTCGGTGGGACAGGTTTGCGGGTGGTCAGATCGAGCATGGCCCCTTCAAGGTCAATGCTGACTGCTTTCTTCCTGTTGGATTTGAGAACGTCGTGATGGACTTTCCAGCGCGCTATTTTTTCATAACGCTACCTCATTGCTTTATCCGTAATTTCCAGCGCTTCGTCCAAAACTTTGAATCCCTCGGCTAGTTGCTCTTCAGAAATGATCAGCGGCGGAATGATCAGCGCGGTGTGCCAATGGACATCCAGGAACAGACCGTGATCGAAGCAATATTTTTTGAAGGCGGTCATCTCCGGGCTGGATGAATTCCACGGCGCCATCGGTTCTTTCGTTTCGCGATTCCTGACCAGCTCGAGGATGCCGAATAATCCTATCGAGCGGACCTCCCCCACCGACGGATGCGCTTCGCCCAAATCGGTCAACATGCGCTTCAACACCGGGCCCATAGCGGCTGCGTGCTCGACAATTTTATCTTCCCTGATAACAGTGATATTCGCAATCGCCGCTGCCAACGAAATGGGATGTGACGTGTACGTCAGCCCGGCTTTGTATGCTGTCTCGTCAAAATGGGCCGCGATCTCCGGCTTCATCGCCACCGCGCCGAGCGGCGCATACGCGGATGTCAGTCCCTTCGCCATTGTCATCAGATCCGGCACGACGTTCCAGTGATCCACCGCGAACCATTTGCCGGTGCGGCCAAAGCCGCTCATCACTTCGTCGGCGATCATGAGGAGATCGTATTTATCGCACAAGGCGCGCACGCCCTGCATGTATCCGTCTGGCGGGACGATAATGCCGTTCGTGCCAGTGACCGATTCCATCAGGATCGCGGCTATCGTCTCCGGCGCTTCGTATTGAATGATCTCTTCGAGATGATTCAAATAATCGCGCGTGAAGTCTTCATCCGAAATATTCGGGCTGGAGCGATGGAATGTCGAGCGGTAACGGTACGGGTCCAGAAAATGAACGACGCCCGGCATCAGCATCGGCTCCCAGGCCACACGGCGCGGATCGCCCGTGGCAGCCATGGCGCCCGCCGTCGCGCCGTGATAGGAACGATAGCGCGTCAGGATTTTGTAGCGGCCGGTGTAACCGCGCGCCAGTTTGATGGCGTTCTCGTTGGCGTCCGCGCCGCCCAGCGTAAACAGAACTTTGGTTAATTGTGCGCCCGGTGAGATTTCGGCCACCATTTGACTCGCCAGCGCGCGGACTTTGTTGGTCATGCTCGGCGCGCTGTACGGAAGAGCGCGCGCCTGCTCGATGATGGCTTCGATCACGCGCTCGTCGCCGTGACCGATATTGACGCACATCGTCATCGAGTTGAAATCGAGATAGCGCTTGTCGTCCACATCCCAGAAGTACACGCCCTTGGCGCGCTTCACGGGAATCGGATTGACCTTTGCCTGTGCAGACCACGTCCAGAAGACGTGTTCTTTCGAAAGGGGAAGAATTTCATCGTCGGGGAGATCGAACATTTATGCCTCGCAAAATGATTTCACCACACGTGTGCCTGCACTCTTTCGTCGCAGTGCAGGCAAAGACACCAAGACACGAAGTTTTAATCTTTGTGAACACGAAGAAATCTCAGTGCACTTTGTGTCTTTGTGGTGAGATTTCACACATCACGAATTATAATCCCCGCTCAATGGAATCATCTCCCTACAAACGCATGGCTGTTATCAGCGCGACCAGTTCGGGCAAATCCACACTCGCAAAACAAGTGGCGAAAGAATTATCGCTTGATTTCGTCGAACTGGATGCGCTTCACTGGGAAGCGAATTGGCACGAAGCGGATGATGATGTATTCCGCGTCCTAAACACTGCGATTAATTTCTTTTGCGCAGCCAGGCGACAAGTTGAACAATGCCAAATGCCGCCATGATTGCCAACAACAAAGCCCAATCAAAATTAAATTGAAATTTAATTAACATGGCCAGGCTGGCCAGTCCAAAACCGAGCAGGGCGAGGATGGAGACGCGGACGAGATGACGCATCTCGAAGCCGCGCCGCTCCTCGTCCGTGGCGAAGCGCAGACGATACGAGAAATCGGTCAAGTCCCATGCCATGAGGCCGCCGATGGCGCCCGCGAACATCCAGCCCGGCGGAAAGTTCAACAGCCACAGGCCAAGTGCCGCCGCTAAAAAGTTAAACAGCAATCCAATGTAGGCAAACCATCGCCAGCGTTGCCAGATGGCAATCAACCAGACCGCGCCAAAGATCAGTATCCAGCGCGCAAATTGCGGCAGGCCGATTTGTGCATAGCCCCACGCCAGCGAACAGACGCCCATAAGAATACTAAA
>JAKAMM010000181.1 GCA_021812905.1 Chloroflexota bacterium
GAAGTCGAGGCCGAGGAAGAGGAGGCTGAAGGCGAGGAAGACCAAGAAGAACCGGAAGAGGAAGAGCAGGAAGAAACGGAAGGCGAAGGGGAAGCGGCGGAGATTGAAGCAGCGGAGGCTGAATCGGACGAGGATGAAGAAGAAGGCTGGGAAGAAGAAGAGCCTGAAGAGCAGGGAGAATGGGACGAGGCAGAGAAAGAAGAGGAGGGCGCAGAAGAATCTGAGGAGGGTCAGGAGGAGGAAGACGAAGAAGAAGAGGGCGAGGGAGAAGGCCAGGAAGAGGAAGAGGCGGAAGCGGAGACTGAGGAAAGCGACGATGAAGAGCCAGAGGAAACAGAGTGGCCGGAATTCGAGGAGAACGGAATTGAACCTGAAGAATCGTTTCCGGATGAAGAGGATGAAATGCCCGGTGTGGATTGAAATGAAAGAGGATGCGGTTTTCCACATCCTCTTCGGTTAGCGTTTATAGCGTTTGACTCTATTGTTCGGTGGCGGCGCATCCAGGGGACGATAACGAGGTACGACCGAGCGATACATGAGCGCGTAGAGGACGGAAGTCAATGTCTCCAGGATAATGGTGATGAGAAACGCCAAAGACAAGATTGCATAGAGATTGTTTTGGCTCTGTATAAATGCCCACAACGGGACCAGCGCGTCGATTTTCCAAAGAAGAGGGTGAATGGCGGGAGGTCCCATAAGTTGGTAGGGTATTGGCCAGCCCAGTTGGGAGCCGGTGTCGATCAACATATAGGCGCCTGCGTAGGAAATGATTGGCATGATCAAGCTAATCATGCAGCCGAACCCGCGCCAGATGGGGTGCGGACCCGCAGGAGGCGGAGACGATTGCCTATTCATTGGATTATATACTCCCATGCTCTACCTCTCAGGCTTTGATTTGGCTTGCATCTTCAATGGCTTGGATAATTTTATAGTAGCCGGTGCACCGGCATAAATTGCCGGTGATGGCCTGCTCGATTTCATCCTTGCTTGGATTTGGATTCTCTTCCAGCAATTTCGCGGCAGACATGATGAAGCCCGGCGTGCAGTATCCGCATTGGACGGCGCCATCTTCGACGAAAGCCTGCTGCACGGGATGAAGGTTTTCGTTGTCCGCTAAACCTTCGATGGTGACGATCTGCGCGCCGTGCGCGCGCGGCGCGGGCACGAGACAAGACATCACGGCTTTGCCGTCCAGATAAACTGTGCAGGCGCCGCACTCGCCTTCGGCACAGCCTTCCTTGGTTCCGATCAATTCGCCTTCTTCGCGTAACAAGTGCAGCAAAGTTTTTTCATGGCCGTGATCGAACGAATATTTTTTGCCGTTGATCGTCGTTTCGATGGACGACGATGATTTTATCGTCCGTGGTGTTTCGTCTTTCGTCGGTTTGCCCCACAACAGAACTGGCTCATCCGGAAAGCCGTTTTTCTCGGTCTTGTCGCGGATGGATTTCAGTCCGCGCGAGGTAATGACCTTGACCATTTCATGCCGATACGCAGCGGATGAGCGGATGTCGTCAATGGGATGCGTGGCGGACTTGGCGAGTTCGGCGGCCTGCGCGATGACTTCATCGGTCAATTTTTTGCCGATGAGATAAGCCTCCGCTTCGGGCGCGTGGACGATGGTCGGCGCGACGGCCCCAAACGTGATCGAAGCCGATTTAATGGATCTCGCTTTCAGATCCAGAATGATTGCCACGTTGACTAGAGAGATGGCTTGGGCGCGGCGCAGGGCCAGTTTGATGAACGTCCCGCGCTGGCCACGGGTCATGGCCGGGAAAGAGATGTCCACCAGCATTTCATCGGCTTGCATGACAGTCCTGCGGACACCGGTATAAAAATCCTTTAGCAAGACAGAGCGTTCGCCGCGTGTGGATGCAAGCGTAACCGATGCATTCAAGGCGACGAGCGGCGTGATGGTGTCGTTGGCGGGCGAAGCAGTAATGAGATTGCCCGCCACGGTGCCGCGATTGCGAATCTGCGGCGCGCCGACTTCCCAAGCTGCGCGGGCGAGAGGATAAGCCTGCTCTCGAATAAGCTCGGACGCGGCACAATGATTATGTGTGACGAGCGGGCCAAGATGGATGAGGCTGTCTTCGTCAAGCGTGATCTGGTCGAGGCCGGGGATGCGCGTCACGTCAATGAGCGTGTCAATGCCTTTGCGGACGCCGCGCTCCAGCTCAAGAATCAAATCAGTCGCGCCTGCGACAATGCGGGCGCGCTCCTTTTTTTCGCTGAGGATTTTCAGGACTTCATCGGTGGAAGCTGCGTTGATGTAGTTATGCCACATGGTGTGCGCATGTCATTGCGAGGAGGGTGTTTTCCCCGACGAAGCAATCTCCGTATTGCGAAAGGGGATTGCTTCGGGACCCTGAAGAACACAGGGCAGGCGAACACCCTCGCAATGGCATTATGAAAATTATTTTCCGCTTCCGGTAAACGCTTCGGAGCGATTGTTGAAGTTTTCAACGGCCTGCCGTCCCAGCGTGGTGACGTTGCGGATCGCGGCGGGCAGAGCATTGTCATCGCCCAGGCTGGCCTCAACGTTATCCAACCCGCTGCTGACTTGATCGGCCAGCGTGAAAAAGGCCAGGTCGAAGTTGTAAAGCGCTTCGAGTTCCTTCTCGTTGATCTTGACCGCATCGAACAGACCAGAATAGCCGCGGGCAGCGGTGCTGATCTTGTCAATGAAAGTGCGGAGTTGAATGGCGGCTTTCTCCATATCATCCACATATTCGATCTTGCCCGCGTTGACCAGATCGGTTTGCAGGTTCGAGGCGCGCTTCCAAAGTTCATTGAAGCGTCGCGCTACTGTGTCGCGTACTAACTTGTCGGCATCGCGGCGGTTCTGTCGTTCAACGTAGCCGCTAAAGCCGGGGATAAATGAAGCCAGTTTTTTGAATGGATCCATCTGGCCGCTTACATTTTGAAACATGTCAGTCATTTGTGCCTCCTGCGATGATATACGAGTTCAAGGAAACTTAAGTTGTGCGAACCCATTATAGCCTTAGTTTCTGGTTATAATCAAGCAGACAAACTTCCTATTCTGAGCAATCACGTCAGGCAAGGAAACAAACCTTTCTCGCTAAGTGAATGTTTCTTGAATCAAGAATTAGCCACAGATGAACGCGGACGAGCTCTGATTTTTGGAAAAGCGCTGTAAAATCCTTTTTGTCCGTGTATACGCTAATGAGTTTCGAAACGCTTTCTGAGAGCGAGAAATTAAACCGCTCGGCGTGTGCTGTGCGCGCAACATCGAGCAAGGAGAAATGAGATGACAACTGATATTCAATCCTTATTGGGCAGTAAAGCCGAATCGCTGCTCGGCTTCAATTCGCCCAAAATTCCCAAAGAGCGTTTGCATCTACCAGGTCCCGATTTTCTGGACAACGTTTCCATGCAATCAGATCGCAACAACCGCGTACTCGGCAATCTGGCGTGGATGTACAGCCACGGACGGCTGGGCGGGACAGGCTATCTTTCCATTTTGCCCGTTGACCAGGGCATTGAACATTCTGGCGGCGCGAGTTTCGCAAAGAACCCTGATTACTTCGACCCCGAAAACATCGTCAAACTTGCCATCCAAGGCAGCTGTAACGCGGTCGCCTCCACGTTTGGTGTGCTGGGAATTATCGCCCGCAAGTACGCGCACAAAATCCCGTTCATCGTGAAGATCAATCACAACGAACTGCTGACGTATCCGAACAGCTTCGAGCAGATTCTGTTTGGCAACGTCAAGCAGGCGTACGAGATGGGCGCGGCAGCCGTCGGCGCGACGATCTATTTCGGTTCGGACGATTCACATCGTGAACTGATCGAGATCGCGCAGGCATTCGCACTGGCGCATGAACTTGGCCTGGCGACCGTCCTGTGGTGCTATCTGAGAAATCCTGCTTTCAAGAAGGATAAGGACTACCACGTGTCCGCTGACCTGACCGGGCAGGCGAACCATCTCGGCGTCACGATTCAAGCGGATATCATCAAACAAAAAATGGCGGAAAACAACGGCGGCTATATCGCCTTGAACACGGATGGCGTTTCGTATGGCAAGTACGACAAGCGCATTTACAGCGAATTAACCAGTGACCATCCCATCGATCTGTGCCGCTATCAAGTGGCGAACTGCTACATGGGACGCATCGGACTCATCAACAGCGGCGGCGCCAGCGGCGACAACGATTTTGGCGATGCGGCGGCCACCGCCGTGATCAACAAGCGCGCCGGCGGCACGGGCCTCATCTCGGGGCGCAAAGCCTTCCAACGCCCGATGGCGGATGGGGTGAAGCTCTTGAATACTATCCAGGATGTATATTTGGATAAGAGCATTACGGTGGCGTAAGCTGCAAGAAAAAATCGAAGAAGAAATGACAAACGATGTGGTGGATTAACGATATTTGATACTCGATATTCGACTTTCGAATATCGAGTATCGTTTTACTTATGCCTCACTCTGATCAAGGCATCACTCGCGAACGCTACATGCTCATTCCGCGCACTGCGATCTTTCTGCGGTGAGGAGATTCGTATTTGTTGTTCAAAGGCGCGCCAACCAATATCTAGTTGTGCTGCCTCATCAGTCACTGCTCGTCAGTTCAGGC
>JAKAMM010000182.1 GCA_021812905.1 Chloroflexota bacterium
CACATTGCCGATCAGCGGCACGAGGATGATGCCGAGGAAAAATTCAGATATACCCAGACCGACGATCACATCTTCAGCCACGCGGACAAGCGACTCACTCAAGTAGACGACGCCAATTGTGGAAAGGGCCAGGATGAGGATGGCTTGAGCCAGCGTCCAATCGGGAAGTTCGCTTTTGGGCATGGTGTGCGAGAGCGCACTTTCTTTTGGACGCGAGGCATCGAACAATCCCAAACCATATAACGCGATCATAATGACTGCCACACCGATGCTCAACGCCTCGACCTTTGAATCAGCGGCTGCGCCCACGATGCTTTGGCTGAACACGGACGGAATGACCAGCGTCACCACGGCCAGCACGAGCAGGATCGCATTGCGGCTGGCGTTGGTTTTGTTGAAGGTTTGCGTTCCATGACGCACGCCGCCAGCCACAATTGAAAATCCGAGCACGAGCAAAAGATTGCCGATGATCGAACCGGTGATGGAGGCTTTGACCAATTCCAACAGACCGGCTTGCACAGCGGTAACTGTGATGATGAGTTCAGCCGCGTTGCCAAGCGTGGCGTTGAGCAACGCGCCGAGACGAGGGTCAGTGTACGAAGCCAAGTCTTCGGTCGCCTCGCCGATGTAGGATGCGAGCGGGATGATTCCGATGGCAGCCAAAATGAAGATCGCGATGGACGACCAATGCACAAGTTGCGCGGCGAGGGTCAGCGGCAGGGCGAGCAATAAAAAGATCAGCGGGTTTTTGGAAAGAAATTTATTGAATCGTTTCATGTTTATGTCTTGGAGGCTTTATCGTGAATTTTTGAAAGATTCTATTCAGAATTATCCGCATTGTTTTTCAGCAATTCTAATGCCTTCGGCGGAATGACAACTTTCAAAGCCTGTTTCTGAATTTTGAATTCAGCTTGCGCGCCGCCAAGCATGGGTTCACCATCCACCTGAGCGGAGAAGGCCGTATCTGATTCTATCCGCGCCGAGTGGAAAGGCAAACAGCGTGCCTGGTCGCTGGTTAAATGGCGGCCCGCCAACAGGTCAAAGAAGTGGCGAAAGGCATCGGCCACGTTGTTGCCGCTCATCAGCCACAAGTCCATTTCGCCATCGTCCAAAAAAGCGTTCGGTGAAAGTACAGCCATGCCGCCGACGTAGCGTCGAATGTTGGTGGCAATGGCCAGCAGGAAATGTCCATCCACGCGCTGATCGTCAGCCCAGACTCGCAGGTCCATGCCGTGCCAAATGGTGGCGTTCCACACCGTGGCGGCAAAATATTGCGGCACCGAAACATACTTGACGAAACGCGGGCGCGGCTCAAGCGCATGAACGGTCATTGCATCCAGGCCGATGCCCGCCCAAAGCAAAAACGGATGTCCGTTGCACAGGCCGACGTCCACGCGCCGCGTGGATGCGTCCGACAGCAGGCTGGCGCTTTTTTTCAACGCGCCGTTGTGCCACCAATCGAAGGTTGGCAATCCAAGTTCGCGCGCCCAAACGTTGGTTGTGCCAGCGGGAAGAACAGCCAGGGCGGTCTCGGTGTGGATCAATCCGCTGGCGACCTGCCCGACGGTTCCATCGCCGCCGATGGCGAAGACCGCATCGTATTTTTCCGCCGCGGCCTGATGTGCGACCTGTGTGGCGTGACTTCCGCTCAATGTCTCGGCCACTTCCACCTGCCAGCCCGCCGCATTTAATGGACGGATGATGCCGCGCACAAACGGTCGCACGGGCACGCGTCCCGCGGCGGGGTTATAAAGCAGAAGGCCTCTTCGCATGAAAGGATTATACCTGATGCAATTTGCATCCTATTTCAGAAGGAACTGCCTCCCGGCATTGGGAGGCAGTCTGTTTTAGGCTAAGTCATACATGATGCCCGCAGGGGGACCAAACCAGCAATCACCTCATCCGTTGGCTTGATCTTCCATCCCCGACATATCATTCACAAACAGAAATGCAAGTATTTTAGGGCTTGGGGAAGTAACATTATCTGGATAATTGCGTCATGTTCATATATGATTTTAATCAACGCTTAGGCTAAATCAAGTAGACTATATTCGTGTTAACCAAAAACATCAAACGCACCCTTGCTTTTTCTTTTCTGCTGCTTGCCCTGATGGCATGTGGGCCAGGACAACCAACACTTGCCCCGACCGTTCCGGTCGTTCCAGCCACGCTTCAGCCGACCCAAATTTCTCCCACCACCCCCCTGCCGAGTGCGACTGCCATTCCGGCGCCGCCCACCTCGGCCGTGGCTGCACCCGTCAGCGGGACAGTCGCACTGCAAATCCTTTCGCCACAAGATGGCGCAGTAGTCAACACGCCGCAAATTGAAGTCAGAGGGCTGGCCGCACCCGATACAGTTGTTACGATCAACGACGATATCCTGATCGTCGATGCGAGCGGGCAGTTCAAAGATACCGTCTCGCTTGATGAAGGTCCAAACCTGATCGAGATCATTGCCAGCGATCACTCAGGCAATGAGACCTCAATCGATTTGACCATAACCTACGAACCATAGAAGGAGATTTTATGATGAAGAAAACCATTATTGCAATTCTGGCTCTCACCCTCGGCCTGGCCCTGATCACCATCCAGGCCGTGGCCGGCCCGGCCGCTGTCACAGTTGCTGCGCCAAAGACTCCCGGCCCGCACAATACACCGGGGCCGCACGGCACGCCCGGTGCGCAGGCCACCGAACATGCAGGCCAGCATGGCAAACACCAAAATTTCCGTGGGACGATTGCCGCCGTGGACTCATCGAGTCTGACGTTGACATTGAGAGATGGCTCCTCTGTCAGCCTGATCTTGACTGCTGATACCCGCATCAAGATCCCCGGCAAACCAGGTTCCGGCACGACTCTGCAGGTCGGTATGCAGGCTATGGCGCAAGCTATCGCCGATCAGAACGGCAACCTGACCGCTCGCGCGGTGATGGCCATTCCGGGTAAGCCGATTCGCGTCCATCGCGTCGGCACAATCACAGCTTACTCAGCCGGATCGAGTATCACCATCACTGCCTCCGATGGCAATTCCTACACCTTCACATTGACGGGAGATACAAAAATCCTGCCGACAGAACGAGCTGGTGAACTGGCTGTCGGGTCGCGCGTCACCATTGTTGCGCCGCGTGATCCGTCCAGTCTCGGCTCGACGGCTTCAGGCATTGTCGTCCACCCCGCTGGTTCAGGGTAGGGAAGTTAAACTGTCGTCACTCACACGGCATAAAACTACGCCGGATAAATCAATCACGAACGCTAACCGCCGCAGGGACGAGGAGGTCGCCCTGCGGCGGTCTTGCGGGGAATTTGGCATATCGCTCGGGCAGGGACTGGTCGCATTCCCTCCCTCAGATTATATTGCTTTTTCGCTGAAATTTTTTTGAACGTCGGACTGCCAGCCCGGCTTACCTGCCTTCCACGATTCTTATCTCATCCTCTGTCAACCATATAACTCATATTCCAGTATCCACTCCATCAGCGAGTTCCTTTTGTTTTGACGGACAGTGCTTGTCGGCATACGAGCAATAGACACAGCAATCCCCTTCTTTGGGACGCAGGATTGCGCCGCAACTGGCGCATGGATAGAAAATGACTCAGGTATCGGGCGGCATTTGCTCGGCCTTCTCAAAGCCGCACTGCGGACAAGTAATAATCGCATTCAGTTCTATCATCGTTTTATCCTTCCACGATCTTTTATCCTTGGCGTTCTTCCAAGGGCCCGCACCAAGGACTTTTTCTCCTGCTTGTCCCGATGCTCTTTCGGGGCGGCGCGCTTCGGCGCGGCGGGGTTGTAAAGCAGAAGGCCGCTTCGCATGAAAGGATTATACCTGATGCAATTTGCGTCTCTTTTTAAAGGAATTGCCTCCCAGTGTTGGGAGGCAATTCCGCGCAGGCGGAGGGCTTTGGTGCGCAAGGCGTGCGCTTGGTTTATTCGTGTGTTAGTTGAAGTTCATGCTCAATTCTTTTCTGTATATCATTTTGTTGATATCAACAAAATGGTCGTCTGCACTCAGATCATTTTCCCGACATCGGCAAAATGATCTGAAACGGAAACGCCTGCATTTTCACAGGCGGTTTTTGCTTTCTCGATGGCATTTTTGAAGTTATCCCATTTGGCATAGCCTAATATCTCCTGTAATTCCCGCGCACTCCAACACTCAATTTTGTTGTACAGGTAGCAGGCTTCTTCAAATCTTTGGAAAAGCTCGACGATCAGTTCTTGTTTTATGTCATCCTCCTGATTTCTCATTCAGCAGTTTCTTTTCAAATTTCTCTTTTGCTTCCCGTCATTTGCGCTCGGCGGCGGGATTGTAAAGCAGAAGGCCTCTTCGCATGAAATGATTATAACTGACGGGATGATATAATCGCCTCGATGCTCCGAAAGGGTGAAGGACGTTTGCTCAACAATCGTTACCAACTGCTCGAACGCTTTGGATCGGGCGGAATGGCGAACGTTTATCGCGCTCGCGACATCCTGCTCGACCGCTATGTTGCCATCAAAATTCTGCGCGATGACCGCACGCGCGATGCCGATTTTGCCGAACAGTTCCGGCACGAAGCGCGCGCGGTCGCCAATC
>JAKAMM010000183.1 GCA_021812905.1 Chloroflexota bacterium
ACCGCCAACTCCATCATTCCATCCGATGCAACTACCATGCCTCCCGGCATGCCAATGAAAATCCCGATCTACTTCAAATCATTGTGGGCCAGCCCTTATAAGATCATCCCCGATGGAGCCTTTATCAATGGTCCCATGCAGATCGGATTCAACACCTCGGCCTACGTCGCGTCCCAACCCGGCTGGCTGAAGGATTATCAGGCCTACGCCGGGAGCGGCCCTAAGCTCACCGGCGCGGAAATCGTTGACTATGTAGCCACAAATTGGAGCGTCAGTCCGCGCCTGCTGCTGGCTTTGCTTGAATATCAGGCAGGCGCGCTTTCACAACCCCAGCCGCCGTCAAATAAATATTTGCTTGGCTACCAGCAAAGTTTTTATCAAGGCTTATATTTACAACTGGTCCTGGCAGCCAATACCTTCAACAACGGTTACTATGGCTGGCGCGCCGGGAAGCTCACTGAATTTGATTTACCAGATGGAACGATCATTCGTCCGGACCCGTGGCAGAACGCCGCCTCGGTTGGAATCCAATATTTCTTTTCGAGATTCCAGAACGGGTCCGAGTATGACCGATCCACTGGTGCGTCAGGCTTGATACAAACATATTACTCTCTATTCGGCGATCCCTGGACAAATGCAATTGATCCAATCCCCGGCAGTTTAAAACAACCCACCTTCCGTCTGCCTTTCCCAGATGGACAGGTATGGACTTACACTGGCGGCCCCCACGCGGGCTGGGGCGTCGGTGAGCCGTTTGCCGCGATCGACTTCGCCCCGCCGTCGGAACATCATGGATGTTTTGTAACCGACCCACAAAATTTCGCGGTCTCAATGACTGATGGATTGGTTGTCCGTTCCGGGCCAGACGGAATCGCAGTAGACCTGGATGGCGACGGCGATGAACGGACAGGTTGGGTGATCTTCTATCTTCACCTGGCCGCCGAAAGCCGCGTCCCGCTTGGCAAGCAATTGCGCGCCGGGGATTTTTTAGGCTTTCCATCCTGCCAGGGAGGCGAAACAACAGGCACGCATGTGCACATCGCCCGCAAATACAATGGCGAGTGGATTTTGGCCGACGGCCCGCTGGCTTTCAATATGGAAGACTGGATCACACACAGCGCCGGAATTGCATACAAAGGCACACTGACGCGCGGCGGCACGACCATCACTGCTTCCGATATATCAGATGCGGGCAGTCAGATCATATCGAATATAAATCCATAAAAGATTCTACGGCCTATATAAAAAAATAAAGAAGATCACGTCGTTGCGAGTCGCTGTTCTTCGCGGCGAAGCAATCTCCGCCACAATTTGGAGATTGCTTTGGAGCGGGCGAAGAACGCCCGAAACACCCCTCGCAAGGACGTGAAAGAATTCTAGCGCTTCCAATCCGCTTGTTTTACCAGGCTATTTTCTCCGTCTCTTTCTTCGTAAATCGAATAATGAATATCAATCGGGAAAGCTTTGCTCAGCATGGCATGTACCGGACAATATTTCGTCATCGAGAGTTCGATGGCTCGAATAAGCGAGGCTTCATCCAACTTGTGTCCGACCACAACATATTCCAGCACAGCCTTTGTGATCACTTTGGGATAATCGCCCGAGCGATCCGCGTGAACTTTAACGTCGAAACTCGTTACGTCCTGTTGTTTCTTTTTCAGGATCGAGATCACATCCATCGCCGTGCAGCCCGCCAGTGAGATTGCCACCATCTCCACCGGCCCGGCACCGGTCTGCGGCCCGGAATGGCTATCGAGCTTAATTTCAAAACCGCTGTCTGCCACTCCTACAAACGACAATTCCTTTTGCCAGCTTACTTTTGCTTCCATAATAATCACTCCTTGATAATCGGGGCTGTGTATTTTTCAAGATTCCCTTCACTGATTGCTCCAACCCACGCCAATCTTACCCTGCCATTACGATCAATCACATAGGAGCTTGGCAAATTAGGCGTCTTGAAGGCATGATCGCTGGCTTGATAGGTCGGGTCGAGCCACACAGGGAACGTCAATCCGTAATCCTTCACAAAAGCGATCACGTCAGCAGTTGGGTCGCCATCTTCCACCGCAATGACCGTGAAACCAGCCTCGCGATACTTTGAATAAAAGGCCTGCAAAACCGGCATCTCAGCCTTGCAAGGCGGGCACCACGTAGCCCACAAATTGACCAACACCACCTGACCGCGATAATCGGATAAAGAATGCTGGACACCACTTATATCGGATAACGTTAGCGCGGGCGCGTCATACTGGACCTTGGCCGGGACCGACGAAAAGTCCGTTGCCGCGGCTGGATCATTGGTCCCGTTCTGCTGGCTGGCTGGCAGAAAAAAATATGCAGCCACACCCAGCAGGATCAAACCAATACCGCTAATTGTCAAAGCAAGCACACGAGCAGGAATCTTCATAATGCAAAACTCTCTTCAGTAGCCCGCACGGGGCATACGATTAAGGTTATCAAGTGCAACCAGCGTCTCCGCTATCGGTGAATTTGCATACCGGGCATTCCAACGCAAGCACGCCATTATAATCAAGTTGACCTTTTTTACATTTCGGACAAATATCGCCGCTGCGCAAAGGCGCGCCGACTTTAACTGGCAATTTCGCTTTGCCGGACAAAATCAACTCGAGCGAAGAAATTTTCTTATTGTGGGAAATAAGGTTGCTTTTTTTAACTGGCATACCCTGAGTATAACGCGGGATAATAATCAGTAGTTCGAAAAAGGGATTAATGTCAGTGCTTTCAGGAAATATATTACTGGATAACAACATCTGTGCTGCGATACGATGCAAGTGATGTTGGAAACACTGGTGAATATACCCTTCTTGAAAGATCTGCCCCAGGAACAATTCGCCCTGCTGGCGCCCCTATTCAAGCCCTTCGCTGCATCTCCTAAAACGGTGATTTTTGAACAAGGCGACCAAGCCGAGTATTTGTATCTCATTTCGAGCGGAACAGTTTCCATTCAATACAAGCCGTACGATGGGCCAAAGATCACCATCACCCATCTTCATGCCGGGGATGTTTTCGGCTGGTCCTCCGTTGTCGGCGGAGAAGCCTATACGTCGAGCGCGGTCAGTGAAGACTCGATGGAAGCCATTCGTATTCGCGGCGCAGAGTTACGAGAATTATGCAAGGAACACTACAGGGCAGGTTGTACGATTCTTGAGAAATTAGCCGAGGTAGTCTCGCCGCGCTGGAAGAATGCCAAGGATCAAGTCAGGGATATGCTGCAAAGCAGGCTAAATGCCCAAACATAAAGATGCCCCTGCTTACGTGCAGGGGCATCTTGTTTACAAAATTTATTGGCGGCGTACAAACCGATATATCAGCATTAACCCGGCCAGGATCAGAGCCGCGGGCCAGATGTAGTTAAGCGCGCCCGCAAAAGAAGTCCCAAGCAGCGCACCCATCACCAGCAGGATGATGCCGGGGATATAAGCCCATTGCATCGAAGCCAATACGGCCACCAGTAAAAAGGTAAAGCCAAGTCCAAGGAAAAAGAAAGCGCCTGTTTCTGGAACGCCATAAATTTCACTTAGCACAGACGTAACTCCAAGTGTCAGCAAAACGCCGCCGGGGATCAATGCCCACCAGCGTTCCTGCCGTGCAGTGAAATAAACTGCAAAGAAACCGAGTCCGAGGAAACCAAGGAAAAACAGGCCTGTCCAGTTTCCAAGGATGCCGGGCAAAATACTATCCGCGCCGATGCCAACCAACGCGAAACCGGGGATGGCGGCCCACCACTCGCCTCTCAAGTTATTGGCAAAACGATACAGGAAATAGGCCCCACCGGCCAGGAAAACCACGCCCCAGAAGAAATCGGACGCCCCGTGAAAAATGCCAAAGCGCTCCAACAACATTAATACGCCCAGCAGGATCAGCGCCGCGCCGATCAAAATACGAACATCAATACGTTTCATGGCTGCTCCTAATATATTCTTATGGAAGTTGCGCCGCCGTCCACTGTGACCTCGGCGCGGAATTTTGCTGTATCGTAATCTGCCGATTGATAGATGCCGCCCTCACGGCGCGGGAAACGAGTCTCATCAATGTTCAGCGAGCCAACGCTCTTCGTGCGGAAGCGCATCGCCACGCCTTCTGGGACGCGCAACTCAATGCTGGCCGCGCCCGCTTCGATATCCACTAACGCGTTCTCGACGCGTGCGGGCAAGGTCAGGTTGAGTCTGCTCGCGCCGCCATCGAATGAGAAATGGGTCACGCGCAGATCGGACAGATCAAGGTCGAGGCGGCTGGCCCCGGCCTGGATAGCGAGAGCCGTTGGAATGTCTGGATTGAGGCGATATTGCCAGACGCCGCCTTCCGGCCCGATGAACGGAAGAAAGCTCGGCCCCGCGTCAATCTTGACTTCAAGCTTGTCCTCGTTTAATCGGGAAGATAGATTCATCCCGGTGCCTGATGCGCCCGTCAAGAAATCACCGGCATTCGCGCCGGAACGCAAGTCGATCTGCCCTGCGCCATGATCAATGGAAAGGCTGGCTTCTTTCGCATCCTGCAATGGGACGGAAAACTTCTCAGCATGTTCATAGTTTGCGCGCATGATATTACT
>JAKAMM010000184.1 GCA_021812905.1 Chloroflexota bacterium
TTTATTTAGATTACTGGAAGATGAAGAAGATGATGACATCGCCGCGGCAGCGATCTGGTCGCTTTCGCAAGTCGGCGGCGAGGATGTCCGCATTTATATTCAAAACCTGCTCGACCAGAGTGAGGACGATGAACAGGTCGAATTTCTCGAAGAGGCTCTCGATAACCTGTACTTTACCGAGGACCTGGCAAAGTTCGACCTCTTGAATTTGGATGCCGACGATGAACTTGTTGAAATTGAACCTGACGAAGATGAATAATTGAACTGCGAAGGTTGTAGAAAAATTTTATAGCAAAATTTTCTGATATATCGTTGCGAGCCATATTCCTTGTCCCAAAGAAGAATGTCGTTCGCAACGATATTTATTTAAGGGTTGGTGCTGATTACCTTACACTTTTAAAAATAGGACGCGGACGAGCGCGGAAAACGCGGATTCGGGCTGTTTTTTCAGACGATCCCCTAAAACATCCGCGTTCATCAGCGTTTACACCGCACTTGCGTTCGGTGCAAGTGTCCGCGTCCCATCCCAAAGTGTAAGGTAATCAAGAGTTGGCGTATATACTTTTACATGCTTTGCGGTTTACAATATCCCCATGCCGCTGAATGAACTGTTTACAACCTTTGCCAATAATCTCCTGCCCATCCTGCTGATCAGCGGGGCGGGCTTTTTGCTTGGTAAAACCATTTCGGTCGATTCACGCAGTCTCGGGCGTGTGGTCTTTTATGTGTTCAGCCCTATCCTGGTCTTCAATCTACTCCTGCATACCGTGCTTAATTCCAGTGATATCCTCATCACGATGGGCTACACCGCTGCAGTCTGTCTTATGACCGGTCTGCTGGCCTTGTTGCTTGGAAAATTGTTACACTTCGACCGTCCCATATTGATGGCAATTCTGCTTACTTCCATTTTCGGTAATACCGGAAATTACGGTCTGCCGCTTGTTTCGTTCGCCTTTGGCAAGGATGCGCTGGCATTTGCAACGCTTTGCTATGTGACCGTGTCGATTCTCACCAATACTTTTGGCGTGTTGATCGCCTCGCTTGGGCACATGGATATCAAGTCGGCCCTCCTGGGTCTCTTCAAAGTTCCCACGATGTACGCGGTGATTCTGGCCACCTTGCTCAACCGTTTTCACCTGGTTTTGCCGATCCCACTTGCCCGCACCGTTGAACTGGCCGCCAATGGCAGTATTCCGGTAATGATCATCCTGCTTGGGCTGGAACTCTCGCGCTTCCAATGGTCGCATAATTTCCGCGCGGTGGGATTGAGTGTTGCGATGCGGCTATTGGCCGGTCCCGTCATTGGATTATTACTCGCCATTCCATTCGGCCTGCAGGGCGCTGCGCGGCAGGGGAGTGTGGTCGAAGCCTCGATGCCGGCTGCGGTGATGACTACTGTACTGGCAACTGAATATGGCCTCGACACATCGCTCGTAACCGCCATCGTTTTCGTCGGCACGCTGCTTAGTCCGCTGACGCTCACACCCTTGTTGGTTTATCTGGGAAGATGATAATGCGAGGAATGGCGGAAAAACAAGAAATCATCCGCATTCACATGTGGGTCACGGGACGTGTGCAGGGCGTTGGTTTCCGCGCCCACGTTGAATATCAGGCGCGCCAAGTTGGCGGCGTCACTGGCTGGGTGCGTAATGTGGGCTACGATGTGCTCGAAGTCGTTGCAGAGGGCGAGCGGGGTTTTGTGGAAAGATTGGTCGAACTGGTGAAACAAGGTCCGCGCGGCGCGATCGTAAATGAAGCACGCCTGGAAGAAGAATCGCCGACAGGTGAATTTTCCGAGTTCGGCATCAGGCGAAGTTTATAATGTTTCGATATTCAAGTGTTCGAAATCTATTTCAGGCTGGCCTGCTTCTGCCGGATACGTCAGCCAGGTCAAAAATTCCGTGTTCCCTTTCGGCCCCAACAGTGGACTGCGGATTAACCCGCGCACGGCAAAACCTTCGGACTGTGCAAAGGTCAACACATCGCGCAAGACCTGATCGTGAATATCCGGGTCGCGGATCACGCCGCCACCGCGCGCTGCGTCTTTTTTCCCAGCCTCGAATTGGGGCTTGATGAGGGCGATAATGCCCCCTTCATCCCTGCACCCCTCTCCCAATGAGAGAGGGGCTGGGGGTGAGGGCAGCCATTTCTTCGCCACCGGCAGCAAAATCTTCAATGAAATAAATGAAGCATCAATCGTGATGATCGAAACCGGCTCCGGCAGCGACTCCACAAAACGCGCATTAGTCGATTCCATCACGACCACGCGCGGATCGTTGCGTAATTTCCAATGCAGAATGCCTTTGCCTACATCGATCGTGTATATTTTCGCCGCGCCGCGTTGTAACATGCAGTCGGTGAAGCCGCCAGTCGAGGCGCCGACATCGGCGCAGACACGCCCATTAAGATCAAAGCCGAAGACTTCGATGGCGGCATCCAGCTTTTCACCGCCGCGCGACACGAAGCGCGGCCTCCGCTCCACGTCCACGCGCGCGGCGGGATCAACTGACGTTGCGGGCTTGAGCGCAACTTGATCGTCCACGCGGACTTGTCCGGCCATGATCAAGGCCTGGGCTTTGGCGCGGCTTTCGGCCAGTCCGCGTTCGACGACGAGCAGATCCAATCTGGTCTTCGGCATGCGGGTATTGTAATTCGATATTTGACGATCCGGCGCTGGCGCTCGAATTATCAAATCTTATTACAGAAAAATATCAACTGTCAAATCTCGAACATCGAGTGTAAAATAGTCTCATGTTTAAAGCCCTGCTCAAAACAATGCGTCCGCGCCAGTGGACAAAAAATGTTTTCATCTTTGCCGCGCTGGTCTTCGATAAACAATTCTTCATCGCCGCCTCGTTCCTGAAAACGCTGGCTGGATTTGCTCTGTTCTGCCTGATCTCGTCGACGGTTTACATCTTCAACGATCTGGCCGACATCGAAGCTGATCGCAAACATCCTGAAAAAAAGAACCGGCCGATTCCGTCTGGAAAACTTCCGGTCAGTGTTGCATGGACGGCGGGAGTTGTTTTGGTTGCAGTCACGCTTGGAATCGGTTACTGGCTTTCGCCTGGTTTCGCGGGCGTGATGGGCGCATATTTTCTTATCAATCTGGCTTATTCAAAGTGGCTCAAGCACATCCCGATCCTCGACGTGTTGATCATCGCCGCGGGGTTCGTCCTGCGTGTCGGAGCGGGCGTGACGCTGATTCACGTTGAACGTTTTTCGCCGTGGCTTTACGTGGTGATGACTTTGCTTTCGCTCTTCCTCGGCTTTGGAAAACGCCGCGCCGAACTTGCGCTGCTCGAAAGTGGCGCCGGTTCGCATCGCAAAGTTTTGGAAGGTTACACCATTCCGCTTCTCGATCAATACATCATGATCGTTTCCGGCACGACTATCGTCGCATATTCGCTCTATACATTTTCCGCGCCGAACGTGCCCGCCAATCACAGCATGATGCTTACGATCCCGTTTGTGGTCTATGCCATCTTCCGCTATCTTTATTTAATTCATGTGGAAAAACAAGGCGGCGCGCCTGAAGATATCTTGATTGCCGACCGTCCCTTCCAAATCGCGATGATCTTGTGGGCGCTGGTCGTGCTGGTTGTATTTTATTTATCGTGAAAGCATCTGCCCCCGGAAAGATTATTTTATTTGGTGAGCACGCCGTCGTTTATGGACGGCCCGCGCTGGCTGTGCCGGTAGCTCAGGTTCATGCGGATGTCGAAATTGTAGACTCTTCCCGCGCTGGAATCTGGATCGAAGCCCCGGATATCGATCTTCACGCCGAGCTGAATGCGCTTCCATCCGGCCATCCGCTGGCTTCCGTTATAAATAAGTTTTTCCCTCACCCCAACCCCTCTCCCAATGGGAGAGGGACAAAGGGTGAGGGAGTCGCCATAAAAATCACTTCGACGATTCCCGTCGCCTCCGGACTCGGCTCCGGCGCGGCGGTGACTGTCGCTTTAATTCGCGCCCTTTCTTCTTTTCTCTCTCGCCCATTATCGGACGAACAAATAAATCAACTCGCCTACGAGATCGAAAAACTTTATCACGGCACGCCTTCGGGAATCGACAACACGGTTGTTACTTATGCAAAGCCTGTATACTTTATCAAAGGTCAACCGATTGAAATCATCAAAGTCGGCGCGTCGTTCACCATCGTTATAGGTGACACGGCACAGGCCGCGCCGACCAAAGAATCCGTTGGCGATGTCCACAAGTTATGGAATGTGGATAAAGTGCGATGGGAAAAAGTATTCGATAAAGTTGGAGAAATTACAAGGCAAGCAAAAGAGAGAACAGAGAATGGAGAATGGGAGGGACTCGGAAAATTGATGAATCAAAATCATGCTTTGCTTCAAGAAATGACAGTCTCCTCACCGGAGTTGGATAAACTTGTCGAAGCCGCACGCAGCGCGGGCGCGCTGGGAGCAAAATTGTCGGGCGGCGGGCGCGGAGGCAACATGATCGCGCTGGTCGAGCCTGATTTGGCGGAAACCGTTTCGAGCGCGCTTAAAGATGCGGGCGCGCAGCGCGTCATCATCACGAGAGTGGAGTAA
>JAKAMM010000185.1 GCA_021812905.1 Chloroflexota bacterium
TCATAATGTTTGTTCATTAAATAAAAACCTTGCCCTGACCGCCGCACTCCAAAAACTTTCTGAAACTTATCGCCAGCCGCACCTGGTCATCTGGCATCACGATCTCGCCTGGACAACGCCGCGCTATCGCGCCGAATTACATGATGGCTATCCCTGGGATTTATTACGCAGCGCCTGGCCGGGTGTAACTCAAGTGGTAGTTTCTGAAATGCGTCAGCGTGAGTTGTCTGAATTGATGAGCTTGCCGCTGGAGAAAATTACGGTCGTGCCCAACGGGGTGGACGCCGCCGGTTTTCTCAAGCTGGAAACTCAGACATTGGGGTTCGTGAAGCAATTGAATTTGTTTGAAGCTGCTCCGCTTTTGCTTTTGCCTGTTCGCATCACGCCGCGCAAAAATATCGAGCTGGCTTTGCGCGTGCTGGCAGTTCTTCGAAAACAAAATCCGCGCGCGGCATTGGTTGTCACCGGCCCGCTTGGGCCGCATAATCCGGCTAACATCGAATATTTCGAACGCCTGACCGCCTTACGCGCCGAACTTGGTTTGATCGGGTCGGCTCACTTCCTGGCCGAATTAACGGATCAATATCTGCCGGATGCGGTCATTGCCGATTTTTATCGCCTCGCCGATGCCTTATTCATGCCCAGCCGCGAGGAGGGATTCGGCATTCCCATTCTGGAAGCAGGGCTGGCTGGCATTCCCGTTTTCTGTTCCGATATCGAACCCTTGCGTAAATTGGGCGGCGAGGATGCTTTATATTTTTCACCTGATGCCGAACCTGAAGAAGTCGCGGCCCTCATTATTAATCATTTGGATTCTCTGTTAAGTTTTAAGTTGCGCGCACGTGTCCGAATGAATTACACCTGGGAAGGTATTTATATGAACATAATTGCTCCTTTATTGGAAAGCCGATAATCTATGAAAAAAACTCGTTCATCTACATTGTTCCGAAAGATCCTGGTGCCGGTTATTCACGGCTGTCAGAGCGAATCGGCGCTGGCCGTTGCGCGCGCCATTTCCAGTGGCGGCCATATTGTGGTGGTGGGAATAGTCCATATTCCCGAAGGCAATTCCCTCAGCGCGGCTGCTTTGCCTGCCAGACAGGTGCGTAAGGTCTTACAGGGCTTGAAAAATGAAGAACGGATCCGCGTCCGTGAGCATGTGCGCGTTTCGCATACTCCTTGGAATGAATTGGTTGAAGCCGTTGAGCAGGAAGATCCTGATCTGCTACTGCTCGAATGGCCCAGTCAGTTTAATGCTTTGCAAACCACACCCGCCGAGGTCTTTGCTCATCCGCCGTGCGACATTGCGGTTTTCAGCGGCCCTATTCCTCCTCAGCCAAAACGTGTCTTGATCCCAATGCGAGGCGGGCCGTATGCTGAGTTGGCTTTGCGCCTGTCGCTCTCCACAGTTCGCGCTAATCGAGCAAGCCTGACTTCGCTTCATATTACGCCTGCCAATGCGGAAATACAGGACGCACCCTTTCGCGGAATCGATCGGGTCTTGAACAGCCTGCCGGAGGTCACACGCCGGGAAATCGTCACTGATGATCCCGCCGATGCCATCCTGGCTGCTTCGCGTCAATTTGACCTGGTTGTGATGGGGGCCACGGCTCAATCAGCGCACAAGTTGGATTCCATTGGCCCGGTAGCTGATCGTATCCTGCATGAGAGCAAAGTCGGCGTGATCGTTATCAAGACCAAGCGTCCGATGCCGGTTAATTTGACCAGTGAAGAGTCAAGCCAGACAGCCATATCCGTGCTGGTGGACAAGTGGTTTGCGGAAAACACGTACCACACCGATGAATTCGACGACTTGGAATATTTGCTCGATTTGAAACGCAAGCAAAATCTCTCGATCAGCCTGGCGCTGCCGGCGCTTAATGAAGAAGAAACTGTCGGGAATGTGATCAGGACCGTCAAACAAACATTGATGGACAATGTGCCTTTGCTGGATGAGATCATCCTGATCGATTCTGATTCTACAGACCGGACGCGCGAGATTGCATCGAGCCTGGGTGTGCCGGTGCATATCCACCAATCTACTTTGCCTCAGTATGGCGCGCGGCAAGGGAAGGGCGATGCGCTTTGGAAAAGTTTATATCTCACACGCGGCGACATCATCATTTGGCTTGACACTGACATTGTTAATATCCAGCCGCATTTTGTTTATGGGTTGCTTGGTCCTTTACTCGTCAGCCCGGAGATTCAATTCGTCAAGGGCTTTTATCGCCGTCCGCTTAAAGTGGATAATAAAATGCAGGCGGGAGGTGGCGGACGGGTAACGGAACTCACGGCTCGGCCATTGATCAATCTTTTTTATCCGGAACTCTCCGGCGTTATCCAGCCGCTCTCCGGTGAATACGGCGGTCGGCGTACAGCGCTCGAGCAGTTGCCCTTCTCGACCGGCTATGGCGTGGAGATCGGTCTGTTGATCGACGTTCTTGAAAAATTTGGATTGGGAGCGATAGCGCAGATTGATTTACAGGAACGCATTCATCATAACCAGCCGCTGGAGGCGTTGAGCAAAATGTCATTTGCGATCATCCAAACGGTAATCCATAAATTGGAACGGCGCTATGGATGGAACGCGCTGGAAGAAGTTAACAAAACCATGAAACTGATCCGCTATGAACCGGGACGCTTTTTTCTGGATGTCGAGGAGATCGCTGAACGGGAGCGGCCCCCTATGCTGGAACTGCCAGAGTATCGGGAGCGAATCAGAAAGTGACACGCTTCATTCTGATCCGGCACGGGGAGACCGACTGGAATATTGAGGGCCGCTGGCAGGGACAAGCCGATGTCCCGCTAAATGAACGTGGACGTGAGCAAGCCATCCAAACCGCGCGTGCTTTGGCTGGGATAAAATTCGCCGCCATCTATTCGAGCGACCTCTCCCGCGCCCGTGAAATGGCCGAAGCGCTGGCGTCTGCCTCCAAATTAAAAGTGCAATTCGATGTACGTTTGCGTGAAATTCATCAGGGCGAATGGCAGGGATTGCTTGTTTCCGAAATCCAGGCGCGATATGCGGATGCGTTTCGACAACGGATGGCGGATCCAAGGTCAGTGGCGCCGCCCGGCGGAGAAACGGCCTTGCAGGTAATGGAACGTGTGGTAGCCGCGATTGAAGAAATACATCAATTACACTTTGGTGAAACTGTGGCCATCGTTTCTCACGGGTTTGCGATTGCCTGTCTGCTGGCCCATTATCAAAACCTGTCCATCGAAAAAGTCTGGGATTTGATACCTGAAAACGGAGGCTGGCGGGAGATCAAAACGATAGACTGACCAAAGAGCAGCCTCAACATAAAGACGCAAAGCCTATAATAACTTTGCGCCTCTATGTTGATAAATTCCAGCAGGGAATATGCTGATTTTTCTCATCTGTGAAATCTGCGTAATCTGTGGATTGTTCTACACAAACTTGATTCTTCTTGCCGCGAAAGCGATCATTCTCAGCAGCAATATGCCATGTTTCCAGCGCGAAATATTTGTGGAGCCGTAGGTGCGCTCACGGTAGCGGATGGGCAAATCCACAATCTTTAGGTTGAGCTTTGCCGCACCGAAGATGAGATCATAATCGCCGAAGGGATCGAAGTCGCCGAAGTAATTTCGGTTGGCGGCGATGAGTCCATAATCTTTTTTCCATAAAACTTTTGTGCCGCATAAAGTATCTTTGATGGACTGACCAAGTATCCATGAAAAAGCCATGCTGAAAAATTTATTGCCGAGGAAATTCAAGCCTTGCATGGCTTTTTTCCCCATCGGGTAGACGAGACGTACGCCGTTGATGAATTCGCCTTTGCCATCGCGCAGGGCTTCGTAGAAGCGCGGCAGATCTTCGGGCGGAACGGTCATGTCGGCGTCGAGGATCATCAGCACATCGCCTTTGGCTTCGGCGAATCCGAGGCGAATGGCGTCCGCTTTGCCGATGCCGGTTTGACGGAATAACCGGCTCGGGGTTCCGGGATGAGCCGCCATTTCGCGTTCGATGGCCGCGTAGGTATCGTCGCGTGAATGTCCCTCAACGAAGACGAGTTCGGTTTCGCGTCCCATTTTGGGTGTGCGCTCGAAGATGGCTTTGATGTTGCCCGATTCATTGCGTGCTGCAATCACCACGGAAACAGTTGGTTCTTGCTCCATCTCCCCCCATTTTCTTTGAAAATGGGGGGAGAGAAAGAGGGGGGCAGGGCGGGCGATCATGAAATTAGCCAGGGCGAATTCATTGAAGGGCCACAGCCGCACGAGAAATTTATTGGCGAATCCGCCCAGCGGTAAAGGCCAGAGAATTTCCTGCCAGCCGCGGATCGATTCAAAACCAGCCAGATTTAACATGCCGCGCAGGTCGGACGGCGTCAGCCAATTTTGCGGAAGCATGGGCGCGGCCAGATTTAATTTTTGCGCGATGGCGAGAGGCAATTGCCAGAGTCCGCTATAAAAATTAAAGAGAATGCGTGTGGACGGAATGCACAAAGGGCGCAACTGTTCGAGCGCGCGCTGAACGTCCCACAGATCGTTGACGGTGTCGGAAAAAATGACGCAGTCAAATACGC
>JAKAMM010000186.1 GCA_021812905.1 Chloroflexota bacterium
TCAGTTCTAGTTGGTGAGGCTTGTCCACATCCATGCCGATTTCGGGGAAGGGGCAGACGATGGCGCGGCCTTTCAAGTTCAACTTGTCTGCCACGCGTTTGATTACATCGTCAATGGTCAATTGGCGGAATAGGAATTTGAAGATGATGTCAAAGCCGATCATAGCCGCTTGTGCGGCGGGATTCTTGCGGGCTTCGATCAACTTATTCCAAAATTCAGAGTTCTGATTAACGATGGCAGTGCGGGCCACGTTCATGTCGCCACCGCAGACTTCCATATCTTTCAGCGGGGTGTAGGTTCTTTTCGAGCCGGGAAAGCGTGCTTCCATATCTTCGCGCAGGACGACATTGTAATAAATATCATCTTTCGTTTCACTGGTGGTGTTGACCATCCAATCCACCATCTCGGCGGTAATGCTGGGGATATCCGAAGAAACGAATAATACATATTTGGCTTTGGGGTTAAGTTCCATCACTTTGGCTGTGCCGGCCTTCAGGTTATCCAGCATCTTGCCCTGATTGGACATGTATGTGAGCGGTTTCTTGCAGGTCAAGGCTGACTTGGCTGAGATGCCGATGACTACTACGCGGTCAATGGTTTTTGCTTCGCTTAACGCGTCCAACACCCATTGGATCATGGGCTTGCCAGCCACATCGATCAATGCCTTGGCGTCGCCTTTGGAATACTCATATAAAGGCTCATTGGGTTGCGGAATTCCACCTGCGGTAACGACTGCATCCATAAAATATCTCCTTTTCCATTACCCTGACCCTCTTCTAACGAAGAGGATCGTGAGGAAGTGGATTAATTTAATTCTTGTAACTGCGGCTCATAGCCAAGCTTATCCAACATTTCGGTTAGTTCAGGCCAGGTCAATGGTCGGCCCTTGCCTGAAGCCGCAACCAGCGCGGCTTCCATCATGTTGGTTCCAAAGGAACGGCCATCCAGCACGGGCGTGGTGGTAACGAGATATTTAATGCCGGCTTTGCGGAAAGTTTCCACGTCGTCGGGCGTGGTTGTATTGGTGACGATCACTTTGCCCTGCATATCATAAGGCATGTTGCGCTTGATGTAATGGCAGTCGCCCGCGATCACGGTTGCCCATTGATAATATTTTTCCCATTTGGGCGTGCGCTTTTCCTGTTTTTCACCCGTTGGATAGATCCATTCGAATGGTAATCGTCCGGCGATGGGCATGAGCAGCGCGGCTAAAGTCTTGAGCTGGCTGATCTTGTGGATGGCAATCGGAATGTCCAGACCGAACATCAGATCGCCGAAGACGGTTTCGTAACCAGCCTCGACAAAGGATTTGGAGAGTCCCCAGCGATCCACGCCGACCGTCACCAGCACTTTGCGTCCGCGCGAGTTGATATACTCGCCAATTTTCTGATCTAAAAATGCGGGAGCTTTGTTTTCGAGCGTATTCTTCAGCCCGCCGCCATCTACCAATGGGGTCTTTTCGACGAAGCGCACCATCGGTTTCACTGAATAAAAGGGATACCACTTTCCATCAGCCAGCGCTCCCAGGTCTGCGCCGCCGACGCCGAAGGCATCTACTTTGCCGTCCAGTTCTTTATATTTCTGCGCGGCGGCTTCCATATCGCCGTCGGTGCCGATGCGTTCGATGCTGACCTTCTCACCCAGTAAAGTTACTTCAACTGCTTTATTGCGTTTTGAAGATCCAATGCTGATGCTGACTGCACGTTTCATAGAATCTACTCCTCATAAATGAGATGCGGCGAGTATACCCCGAAGTCAGGGGGTTGAGAATGACGAGGTGACGGGAATCAGGTTCACAGTCCGAAAGGAGGCGGGGTGAAAAAGATTGGGCGACATTAACATTGTCGCCCAAATGATCGGTTAGTAAGGTTTTGCCAATAAATCATCCAGCACTTTTTGGGAACTGTCGCCAACCACCGCATGTTGGCTTGCACCATGTGCGTCCATGGTAACGACAACCGGGAAGTCTTTCACTTCGATCACCCACATCGCCTCCGGTGTGCCGAATTCCATTTTGTAAACCCCCAGCACTTTCATCACGCGTTGGGCGATGTATGAAGCCGCGCCGCCGATGGCGTGGAAATAAACTCCCGGCGTTTTCTGGCAGCCCTTCAAAGTTTTCGGGCCCATGCCGCCTTTGCCGATCACGCCCTTGACGTTGAAGTGCTTCATCACGTCGGCCTGGTACGGCTCCTCGCGGATGGACGTGGTTGGTCCCGCCGCGACGAATTTGTAATCTTTCGTGTCCAGTCCGCTAACAACCGGGCCGCAATGATAGATCACCGAGCCGTTGAGCAGTTTCTTTAATTCATCATATACTTTCAAATCGTCGCCTTGAGGCTGGCGGGTCTTCTTGATGAAGGTTTCGATCAGCCACTTGTGAGCCGCGTCGCGCCCTGTGACCATTGTTCCGGTCAAAGTTACAGGCTCGCCAACATGCAGACTGCGAATGGTTTCATCGCTGATGGGTAGAGTTATTTCGCGCATGGCATCTCCTTACGCATCACGTATTACGTGATACGTGATGCGTAAAATGTTTAATCGTAAATTACATCCTCGCCCTTTACCGTCATTTTTCGGCGGCGATAGGCCCAGCACATATATGAAACCGAGACAAAATACGAAGCGGGCAGTCGATGCATTCCTGTTATCTTCGTATCCAGCACGGTTGTCTTGCCGCCGAAACCCATCGGGCCGATGCCCATTTCGTTGGATTCTTTTATCAGGCGTTCTTCCAGCTTGGCGAGTTCGGGGTCGGCGTTGCGTTTACCCATTTCACTGAACAATACTTCTTTGGATTTGGCATAGGATGAGCCGCGGTCGCCGCCGATGGCGATGCCGAGAATGCCCGGCGCGCAGCCTTGACCTTGTGCCTTTTGCACCGCGTCGAGAGCGACTTTTCTCACCCCGGCCAGATCGCGTCCAGCGCCGAGGCTGTTATCGGGCAACGAATATTGCCGCCCGACATTTTCGCATCCGCCGCCTTTGAGCATCAATTCGATCACAAGCGGCTGGTCGGCGTCTATTTCTTCGAAATGGATGGTCGGAAAATCTTCGCCGCCGAGGTTGTTGCCGCTGTTCTTGTCGTAGATGGCGTCCACCGCGTTGGGACGCATGAAGTTGCGCTTGGTGGAGTCCACCATCGCAGCGCGGATTTGCTCGCGCAGTTTACGCGTGGACCAGCCTTCGGGGTAGTGGACATAAAAAATCGGTGTGCCGGTATCCTGGCAGATCGGCGTGGAATTGGCGCGCGAAAGTTCGATGTTTTTCATGATCGTCTCGAGCGCGCCGCGTGCCGCTGAACCCGGCTCTTCCTTTTCAATCGATTCGCGCAGGCGTTTTTCCACGTCTGCGGGTAAACTGCTGGATGTGCGGCGGATCAGTTCAAGGATTTTTTCAGTCAAGTCAGGCTGCATGGGAGCCTCCTTCTAACTAATTTATGATACTCCATCTCCGTGAGATAAGATTGAGAAATGCCCCTTTCAATTTTCTCTCTTGTTCCCGGCATAATTGTAAATGCAAAACATGCAGGGGCGGAGAGGCATGACATAGTATAATCCCAACAGAAACCCCTCGCGGAGGAAACATGACAGATAAAAAGATCCGTGTGTTGGTGGCCAAGCCCGGCCTGGACGGGCACGACCGCGGCGCAAAAGTGGTAGCGCGTGCGCTGCGTGACGCCGGTATGGAAGTCATTTACACCGGCCTGCGCCAAACCCCTGAGATGATCGCCGAAGCTGCCTTGCAGGAAGACGTGGATATCGTCGGTTTGTCCATTCTTTCAGGCGCGCACATGGCGCTTGCGCCGCACATCCTGGAATTGTTAAAGGCCAACGGCCAGAGCAAGGTCAAGGTTTTCATCGGCGGCATTGTGCCGGATGAAGATGTACCGCAGTTGAAGCGAATGGGTGTGGCTGGTGTTTATGGCCCCGGCGCTTCGACGGAGGATATCATTAAGGATATTCGGAACGCCGTGAAATAATATTACGTAATCCGCATTACGTAATACGTAAGGATTGTGGATGGACCTGGTAACTCAGATTCTTAACGGTGACCGCTTGTCATTGGCGCGTGCTCTAACTCAAATTGAGAATGACACAGCTGATGGCCATGCCGCGCTTGCAGAACTTTTTCTTCACACTGGAAAAGCGCATCTGATCGGTGTGACGGGCGCGCCGGGCACGGGCAAATCGTCGCTTGTCAATCAACTGGCGTTATATTTTCGCAAACAAAATAAGCGCGTGGCAATCGTGGCGGTTGATCCATCCAGTCCGTTTACGGGCGGCGCGGTGTTGGGCGACCGTGTTCGCATGAGAGATTTGAGCGGCGACGCGGGTGTGTTCATCCGTTCGATGGCAACGCGCGGCTCGCTTGGTGGATTGGCACAGGCCACCGCGGGCATGGTGCAAGTCTTCGATGCGGCGGGTTTTGAGATCGTGATGATAGAAACGGTCGGGGCGGGACAAAGTGAAGTGGACATCGCTCGATTGGCCCATACCACGCTGGTGGTGGAAGCGCCCGGCCTCGGCGATGATATCCAGGCCATC
>JAKAMM010000187.1 GCA_021812905.1 Chloroflexota bacterium
GAGCAGGGAGTAGATATCGTAGGCGCGCTCGCCGCGGCCCGACGACTCAACCACCATCGGGATAACACTCTTAAAATTTGGGATCATAGTCTCTCTCATTTCTTGCTGGACGACTTCTTGGTCGTTGACTTGCTTCCAGCAGCGGATTTCTTTGCTTTAGATGTGCCGGACTTTGAGGTCTTACCTGTCGACTTGGCAGGTGACTTCGCTTCTTTCTTGGACGCCTTGGCGGCTTCCATTTTCTTGGGCTTGGATTTAACTTCGGTCTCTTCCGTTAATTCTCCAGCCTCAGCCTTTTTCTCAACCCTGAATTCGCCGGTTGCGATGGCCTTCAGCCGGTCCAGTGTACGGCGGGTGAGCACGCGGTTCGCCGATTCCATCGCGACTGCTTCGGCAATTTGTTGCTGGCCCTTCTTTCCGCCCTTGATCTCGTTCAACTTGACGCCTTGCATCTGGAGGTTCATCAATGTGTTGTTGAATTCTGCATCGAGCGCTTCATTATCAACTTCGATGTTTTGCTGGCGCGAGATTTCATCCATGACGAGCGATCGCTCAAGACGCTTCTTCGCGACTGATTTGGCTTCTTCTTCAAAGAATTTGGCGGCATCAGTGTTGCGCATTTTGTAATACGTCTCAAGGTCAAGACCCTGCTGAGACAATCGCTGGCGCAGATCGTCTACAACATGCTCGGCTTCGTGATTGAGTGTATGCGCCGCGTACTTGATGGTCGCGCCTTCCTTGATCGTATCGATCAGTCTGGCGAAATACTCATCGTCATAATCGGCGCGGGCGCGTTCTTCGACATCTTTCTTCAAAACTTCCTTGAGTGCGTCGAACGATTCGTATTGTCCGACTGTTTTGGCAAAGTCATCGTTCAATTCAGGCAAAGTCACGCTGCGCACGGTCTTGACGGTGACTTCCATTTCAACCGTTTCGCCTGCAAAGGTCTCGTCCGAGAAATCTTTCGGGAATTCGTGGCTGATCGTTTTGGCCTCACCCGCTTTCAGTCCCAGAAGTTGACGCGCAAAGCCGGGGAAGGGGAATTCCGTGTCGCGGTCATCCTTGCGGATCATGGTTGCAAATCCGGAACGCGTCAGAGATTCTTTTTCCGATTTTAGGTCAGCGAGAATGTAGTCGCCTTCCTGGGCTTCGCGCTCGACGGTTTCAGTGGTGCTGTACATCTGCTGTAACTCGTCGATGGCCTGTTCCAATTTTTCTTCACCGGGCGTCTCGAACTCATACGCCTGACGGATTTTGCCATAATCGCCCAGTTCCACTTCAGGCTGAAGCGGAACGAGGAAGGTGAACTTTGGAGTTTCGGTGCCTTCGACATTTTCCAGCGAACCGGCCGTGGCTGGTTTGATGTCGGCCTCTTTCAGCATGAGAGGATAGGTTTCGTCCACCAGCAGTTCGACGGCGCGTTCGTAAATGGCGGCATCGCTGTAGTGACGGCGGATCACCTCATAAGGAGCCTTGCCAGGCCGAAAGCCAGGGATCTTGCCCTGCTCGGAAATCTTACGCGCGGCGCGGCGTTTGGCTGCCTCGAGGCGATCGGGCTCCACCTCGACGACGACTCTTGCCTGGTGATCTTCTTGTACGGTCTTTTCGAATTTCAAGTTTATTCTCCATGCAACCCTGGAAGTTCTCAAGACTTTTAGGGTATCTAAGATAGTGGGGACGGAGGGGGTCGAACCCTCACGCCTTGCGGCACATGATCCTAAGTCATGCCTGTCTGCCAATTCCAGCACGTCCCCGGTCTGCCTGCGCCCAGTACCCGCAGGTACGGGTGGAATGCGGCGAAATTATAAAGCACGGGAGGGGGTGCGTCAATGAAGGGGGTGGAATGTTAATTATTCGCTTACGTGGAAAATCGTGCGATATAATGCGGCGTTCTATATTCCTAAAAACAAAATGGAACTTTATGAGCCGAGTCGTCAACCCAGATAGCACAGGAAGACAACGAACTCAATTGACCAAAGCCATTGTATTGGCAGTGCGCGAGTTAGCACGGCAGACTGATGCCGGCGTTGCAGGTCGAAGTCCAGCCATTATGGGCTTTGGCTGTTGGGTGCAGCTGGGCTGATATTATGTCGTGCTGGACGCGGGGCACGAGTCATTGCCGGAGTTGAGAGAAATATTTGGGTTGAGGTGTCCGCCTGGAGCCGGTGCGAAGCGCAGATTCTTGTCCGTGCGCCGATGCCTTGCGGCACACTTGCCAAATGTGGCGAATGAATTTTTCAAATCTGGAAGTCCAAAAGAGCCTGCACGATCTTTTGCGCGGCGTGTCCGTCGCCAAATGGATTGGACGCTTTTGACATTTCCGCGTAAGCGGACTCATCCTCCAAAAGCCGCGTTGCTGCCTCGACGATGCGGCGGGTATCTGTTCCGACGAGCTTCAATGTCCCCGCCTGGACTCCCTCCGGGCGTTCCGTGACTTCACGTAAAACCAGAACCGGTTTGCCGAACGCTGGGGCCTCTTCCTGGATGCCGCCAGAGTCGGTCAGGATCAACGTGGTGTGTTTCATCAAATGTACAAGCGGCAGATAATCCAGCGGCGGCAAAAGTGTGATGTGCTCCACGTTTTTCAAGATCCGATTGACGGGTTCCTGCACGTTAGGGTTGAGATGTACGGGGTAAACGATCTCCACATCGCCGCGTGAAGCCAACTCTTTAAGTGCATGGCAGATATCTTCGAAAGATTGGCCGAAATTTTCACGGCGGTGGGCGGTTACCAGAATTAACTTCCTTTCCGATTTCCGATTCCCGATTTCCAATTTCCCAAGCAATCCTGTAATTTCCTCCGGCTCAGATTGCTTTGAAACAAACTGCAACGCGTCGATCACCGGATTGCCTGTCATGGCAATGATCTTATCGTCAATACCTTCACGCAACAAATTTTGCCGCGCCCAATCCGTCGGCGCGAAGTGCAAGTCTGCGGCCACGCCCGCCACGCGGCGGTTGATCTCTTCGGGGAAAGGCTGCCATTTGTCGTGAGTCCGCAACCCGGCTTCAACGTGCCCGACGCGGATGCGGTGATAATATGAAAGCAGGGCGGTGATGGCAACGGTGGTCGTATCGCCCTGAACCAAAACCCAATCAGGTTTGAAATCGGTCAGCACCGGGTCAAGGCCGGTAAAAATTGCAGCGCTCAATTCGGGTAAGGATTGATTCTCGCGCATTAGATCCAAATCATAATCCGGCTTGATTTGGAATAATCCCAGGACCTGATCGAGCATCTGACGGTGTTGCGCCGTGACGCAGACGCGCGCTTCAATCCCCGGCGTCTGACTCAATTGCCGCACGACCGGAGCCATCTTGACGGCCTCGGGGCGTGTTCCAAAAACTGACAGAACTTTCACTTTCCAACTCCCAATCTTGTAATAGAGAAATCAGACATCATCCATTCGTCAGGACGCCAAACATTAACCGTATCCACCACGATGCGCGCCCGCGTCATTTCACGGACTTTGAGCGGACTCAGCGAAATGAAATCTGTGTGCCGCACGAGCAGCAGGATCAACTCCGCGTCTTTGAGCGCATCCTCAAGATTCTTTGCCATGTCAATACCGGGTATATTCGCCCCCGGCTTGAACGGTTCCCATGCTTTGACTTGTGCGCCTTCTTCTTGAAGCAGATGCACAACTTTGGTGGCCGGGCTTTCACGCAGATCATCAACGTTTGGTTTGTAGGCGAGGCCGAGCGCGGCAACCTTTTTCCCTTTGAGCTCGCCCAAAGCGCGTTTGACCAATTCGACAACGAAATGCGGTTGCGCATCATTGACCTGGCGCGAGTTGTAGATAAGCCGAGTCAATTCCGGCGCGGTCTCGACGAAGAACCACGGGTCTACGCTGATGCAATGCCCGCCAACGCCAGGGCCGGGGCTGAGAATTTTTACGCGCGGGTGGCGGTTGGCGATGCTGATAGCTTTCCACACGTCCACGCCGAATTTATCGGCGAGATGTGCGAACTCGTTGGCAATGGCGATGTTAACATCGCGATAAGTGTTTTCCATCAGCTTGACCATCTCAGCAGTGGTCGCATCGGTTTTGACGATCTCGCCTTTGACGAAGATGGAATATAAATCTGCGCCAGCCTGAGCCGATTCAGGAGTCACACCGCCGATGACACGCGCATTCTCAATCAGCTCACGCAGGATCTGTCCGGGCAGAACGCGTT
Organism: Chloroflexota bacterium; assembly: GCA_021812905.1. The sequence continues at coordinate 4,177 of JAKAMM010000187.1, forward strand.
CGGGTGAATAAGCCAAATGGAAGTCGCGTCCGGCTTCAAGTCCGGAACGAGCGAGGATTGGGGCAACGAGTTCGAGAGTTGTGCGCGGGGGCGAGGTCGATTCGAGCACGACCAGATTTCCCTTCCGCAAAAATGGGACGATGGCTTCGGCAGCGGAGGTCACGGCGCGCATGTCAGCCAGTTTATATTTCTGTCCGTTGTATTCGCCGAATTGGTTTTCGAGGAAAGGTGTAGGCACGGCGATAAGAAAGGCATCAGCCTCTTCGGGCTTGGTTGAAACATTGAAGTTGCCTGAAGTCAGCGCGGCCTTGACGGTGTCGCGCAGTCCCGGTTCATGGATGTGGATTTCGC
>JAKAMM010000188.1 GCA_021812905.1 Chloroflexota bacterium
GACGAGATATTGCGACATACCGAAGGCCAGCCCCGCAACCGCCTGACCAAAAGGCTTGATCCCAAGCGAGCGTGTGAATGTCACCATGCCTGCACCGGCAAGAATCAAATGCAGGGCGACCAGCCAACTAAAAGAATAAGCAAGCGGAAGAATCAGCGACAGCCAGTTGGGCGGATAAAAAATAGCGGATTGATAATTTGCGATGAGCGGCGTGCCGTTTCCGAGATACGGATTCCACAATGGAAGCTGGCCAGTGCGAATCATGTCGAATGCGAATTTGCGCCACGGATAAAACTGGAAGAATGGTGTGCCCCAATATAAAACAACGCGTCCAAGTAAAAAGGGCGTGAAGAGAATCAGCGGCGCGGATGTAGTGAAGATGTAAGGCCAGTTGGTCTTAATGAATTCGCGGAAGCGTTGCATAAATTTAATAGATCCACAGATTTAGCACGCGTACCTGCGCACGGTGCAGGCAGATGACGCAGATTGAAGAAATCTGCGTCATCCCCGAATATTTTTCTGATTATTTCAGCAACTCTTGCAAGGCGGCCAGGAAGAGTGTGATGTTCTCCCGGCGGCTGGAATATCCCATCAGGCCGATGCGCCAGACTTCATCCTTGAGCGCGCCGAATCCGGCTGCGATCTCGATGTTGTACTCGTTGAGCAGCCGCGCGCGGACTTTGTGTGGGTCGCATCCGGCCGGGACTTTGGCCGTGGTCAGCGACGGGAGGCGATACTCCAGCGGAATGAACGGCGGCACATCCATGGCTTCGAGTCCGCGCCATAAAATCTCGGCGTTGGCACGATAGCGAGCGAAGGCCTTTTCCTGTCCTTCCTCGGCGATGACGCGCAGCCCTTCACGCAGAGCAAAATGCAAACTAGCCGAAGCAGTGTGATGGTAGCCGTGCGCGCCGCCCCAATAATTTGCATATTGCTTGAGATCGAGATAAAACGACGAGACAGGTTTCGCGCGTTTCTCGATCACTTCTCGCGCGTGTGGACCAGCTGTGATCGGAGCAAGCCCAGATGGAGCGCCGAGATTCTTCTGCGAGCCGGAATAGGCCATATCCACATCCCATTCGTCGATCTTGACCGGGATGCCGCCCAGTGATGTGACCGTGTCGAGCACGATCAGTGCGCCCTGTTTGTGTGCAGCGGCAGAAATTTCCTTGATGTGTAATTGTTCTGCGCCGGTGGATGTCTCGGCATGGATGATGGTCATTAATTTATATTTTTTCTTTTTTAGTGCGGATTCGATTTCTTCGACGCTGAAAATTTGTCCAAGCGGTTTTTCGATGCGGTCAACGTGTGCGCCTTGGCGTTCTGCAATTTCTGCCAGCCGCGCACCGAAATATCCATGAATGCAGCACAGCACATCGTCACCGGGCTCGATCAAGTTTGTCAGCGCGGCTTCCATGCCTGATGTGCCTGTGCCTGAGAGAGCGAAGGTCCATTCGTTCTTGGTTTGGAAAAGATAGCGGAGCAGTTCCTGTTCTTCGGCGTAGATTTTCAGCAGCTCGGGGTCGAGATGGCCGAGAGTAGGAGCCGTCAGCGCACGCATCACGCGCGGATGCGTCATGCCCGGCCCAGGTCCAAGCAGGATGCGGGAGGGCGGATTTAGGTCGGAAAATTTAGGGGCAATCATGATTTTCTCCTTGCAGGATTTGTCCAAGTGTACGACAATTTTCTTTTATACGGCGAAGGCAGTTTCGTTGAAATTGCCTTGCATAATTTTCTTTCCAGTGCTAAATTTGTTTACCAAAGGAGCATAGAATGAAGAAATATTTACCTCTTACTGTTGTCGTTCTCGGCCTTTTGTTGACTCTGACCGCATGTGGTGGAGCGGGAACTGCGTCGAATTCCATTAATGTCACTATCACAGATTTTGCTTTCTCGCCTAATTCTTTTACTGTCCATGCGGGTGACCAAATATCTTTTACAGCCCAAAACAATGGATCCAATGTGCACGACTTTGTTATCATGAAGTTGGGCAAGGATATCAGCGGCCATTTCACCGATGCGGATAGGCCGAACATGTATTGGGGAAAGGAAAATATCAATCCGGGCACATCTTTCACCGGCACGTTTACCGCTCCCGCTGGACCGGGTCAATATCAGATTGTTTGTGCGATAGCAGGTCATTTCGAGGCGGGGATGGTCGCCAAACTGACCGTAGTGAAGTAGCCTGAAAAACTTCCGAAGACCAACAAGACTTCGGAAGTTTGTTTTACAATGGGCGCATGACCAAACCAGCCATTACCAGCCTTTCCAATGCGTTGATCAAACAGGCGCGCGCGTTACGTCAACGCAAGGAACGTTCGGAAACGGGATTGTTTCTCGTTGAAGGAATCCGTCACGTTGGCGAGGCTGTGCAATGTGGTTGGGATGTGGACGCGCTTCTCTACGCGCCCGAAACGTTGACCAGTGACTTTGGCCGTGAGCTTACAGCGCGCGCTTCGCTTCAGACTAAGCTGCAACCGGTCTCCGCGCAAGTGATGGAATCGCTGACTGAGAAAGAAAACCCCCAGGGTATTCTCGCCATCATCCGCCAAAAGCAGACGCGGCTTGATGATCTGGTTTCAATTCGATCCGGCGTGGCAGTTGTCTCGCCGCAAGACCCCGGAAACGTTGGTACGATTCTGCGTACGCTCGACGCGGTTGGTGCGGACGCATTATTCCTGCTCGACGGCGGCGTTGACCTGTATCACCCGACCTCCGTCCGCGCCAGCATGGGAACGATATTTTCCAAGCCAGTCGTGCAAACTTCGTTCGCGGAATTCATCGAATGGAAAGCGCGCGGCGGCTTTCAATTGATCGGCGCATCAGCACATGCTGATTCTAATTGCCGCGGTTTTAAGCCAGAATTTCCGTGGCTGCTTTTGCTGGGCAGTGAACAAAAAGGACTCTCGCCCGGACAATTGGCGGCTTGTGATGTGCGCGTCTCTCTGCCGATGCGCGGGCGCGCTAGTTCACTGAATCTTGCCGTCGCCGCAGGAGTTTTGTTGTATCAATTTACAGTATCTTGTCAATAAAGCGGGGTGTGAAGTAAAACACCCCGCTTCCCCCTTCCTTTTGAGAAGATATGATTTACATGAATTTTGTTGCCATTGCGAGCATTCCTTGCAGAACAGTCTTGGTCTAATTTTGTAGGCGTATGTATGAAATAAAAATGCCTTCTCAACGAGAAGGCATTTTTGAGGTATTCGATTGTCGGCAAAAAATTAGAACTCGTCTTCTTCCTCGTCCCAGGATTCTTCCTCTTCCTCTTCCAGATCCTCTTCTTCCCATTCGTCGAGTTCTTCCTCTTCCTCGTCCCACTCATCCTTTGCGGCTGCATCGGTTGGGGAATAGGTTGCGCACCCCGTATCAGGATCGATCTCCACCGCAGCGGCAGAGCAGAATCCTTCATCCAGGAACACGCAGTCTGTGTAGTGACAGCGAATGCGGGCCATTGAAGCTCCTCCTTAATGATTTGGCTGGCGAACCAGCCGAATGACTGAAAGTATGAACAGTATCGTCATGGCTACTTGCGATGTAATGCAAAACGGACACAACGCATGGATCAAGGCGATTTCGACATAGATCAAATAAATCGTAAACAGGAAACCGATCAGCGCCAGAGCAAAGCCAGCCATGCTGCCATTGGTTTTCAAAAAGTCGATTCGATTTTCCAGCAGCAGCAAAGCCAGTATTGCCAGATAACCTCCAACGCCAACCACAGCCACCGGAATGCCGCTGACCTCCGAGTAAATGCTGGCATTCACCGTGGAGCAGCCGCCGTTTCCTAAACACATGTTGGGATTTTCTGTGAGTTTGTAAATCGTCATGTAGATCGAAACCAACATGCCGAGCGCTGCCAGCGCAATCGAAGTTCGATAAATCCACTTATCCATTTTCACCTTTCATAAAAACCAGACATCTGCCTGGGCGCCTATGGCGAGCGATTTTACCCCAGCGGGGATGACAAGTAAAGCATTGGCCTGAACCAATGAAAGCAAATTTCCGGAGCCTTGATGTCCGGTCAGTTTTGCGGATAGGATTCCATCCTGCTCTTCGACGATCACGCGCAGATAACTTTCTCGTCCATCCGATTCGACAGATTCAGCGAGTCTTACCTGGACCTTTGTGCGCGCAACCGTTTTCAAACCCGCCCGCCGGCCCAAAGCGCCGCGCACGAAAACTTCAAACCCAACAAAGGCTGAGACCGGATTGCCCGGCAAGCCGATAAAAGGCACGCCGCGATATTCTCCGAAAGCCAGCGGTTTTCCGGGCCGCATGTTGACCCTCCAGAAATCCAGCCTGCCCTGCGACTCGACGACTTCCTTCAGAAAATCGAACGCGCCCACACTGACTCCGGCGGACGAGATGATCACATCCGCATTCATGCCAATGGCCTGGTCGAGCAGGAATTGGAGCGCCTCGCGGTTATCGGGCGCGATGCCGAGCGGCAAAATATCGCAACCGGAATCCACGATCATGGGAGCAAGAACGTACGAATTTGAATCTCTGATCTTACCCGGTTC
>JAKAMM010000189.1 GCA_021812905.1 Chloroflexota bacterium
GTCATGGTATGTGGTGCGTAATACGCCGGGCGTGACAGGGTTTGTAGGAATGGGCAATCTGCCCACGCCTCTGCGCCCTGAAGAAGTTTCGCAGATCGTCAAGCGCATGGAAGCTGATGCGCCGACAGTGAAGGTGACGTTCAAAGTCGGTGAGCGCGTCCGCATTGTGGATGGGCCGTTCAACGACTTCCGCGGTACAGTAGCTGAGATCGATATGGAGCGCACGAAAGTGCGTGTGCTGGTATCGTTCTTCGGGCGTGAGACGCCTGTTGAGCTGGACTTCCTGCAAGTCGAGAAGGCCTAGCTAATAATATGTAACTTACGCTGAACAGCAATGTCCAGCGTGGAGTGGGAGGGCATCCCGCATCAGGAAAAGAACCTGGTACATGGCAGTTGCCCGCCAAAACCACACGTGTGCCTGCGTTCCAGTGCAGGTAAGGAGTATAGAATGGCAAAGAAGTTTAAAGCAATCGTTCGTCTCCAGCTTGAGGCTGGAAAAGCCAATCCGGCGCCGCCAGTTGGTCCGGCCTTGGCTGGTCATGGTATCAACATCATGGCTTTCTGCAAGGAATACAACGCGCGCACATCCAATCGTCCGGGCGAAGTGCTTCCTGCAGAGATCACTGTTTTCACCGATGGTTCGTTCACTTTCGTGCTCAAGACATCTCCCGCCGCGGTTTTGATCCGCAAGGCGGCGGGCGTGGCAAAAGGCTCGGGTGTGCCGAACAAGGATAAAGTTGGCAAGGTGACGCACAAACAGATTCGAGAGATCGCAGAAACGAAGATGAAAGACTTGAACGCGATCAGTCTCGAAAGTGCGATGAAGCAAATCGAAGGTACAGCCCGTTCGATGGGTATCACTATTGTTGATTAATGTGTGGGAGGGCCTCCCGGCCCGTTTGCACCACGGAGGATAATATGCCTAAACAAGGAAAGAAATACAGGGCCGCTCTGGCCAAAGTGGATCTCGATAAGAATTATATGCCGCAGGAAGCGATGGCTCTTGCCAAGGATACGGCCTATACAAAATTTGATGCGAGCGTGGAAATCCACATGCGTACGGCGCTTGATCCGCGTCAGGCTGACCAGCAAGTTCGTGACGTGGTTGTCCTTCCGCATGGATTGGGCAAGACTGTGCGCGTGTTGGTTTTTGCGTCCGGTGAAGGTGCTTCTGCGGCGCGCGCTGCTGGCGCAGATCTCGTTGCAGATGATGATGAGACTTTGAAGAAGATCGAAGGAGGCATGACCGATTTCGATGTGGCAATCGCCACGCCCGATATGATGGGCAAGGTCGGTCGTCTCGGTCGCGTTCTTGGTCCGCGTGGTTTGATGCCGAACCCGAAGGCTGGTACCGTTGTTCCGCCGCAGGATATGGCGCGTGCCATTAATGAAGCCAAGGCCGGCCGCGTTGAATTCCGTCTTGATAAGACAGCCAATATTCATGTCGTGATCGGCAAGGCCTCGTTCGATACGAAGAAGTTATATGAAAACTTTGCAGCTCTGATGAATGCAGTCAATAAGGCTCGTCCTTCAGGTGCGAAAGGTCTATATATCAAGCGTATCGTTGTCAATGCTACAATGGGGCCGGGGATCAAGATCGATCCGAGTGCGGCTCTTTCTGTGGAGGCTTCCGAGTAGAAACCCTTCGATAAACTCAGGGCGAGTACTCGTTACCTAATAGCAAGCCATTTCGCCGACCCATGGGGTCGCTTCGCTGATGACGGCGGGTGTCCTTCGAGTGAACGTTTTGCTCAGGACTTAATTTCCTGCCCAGGTGGAGACTAAAAGCTAATTTCAACTCAATCGAGTTGAAGCCCTTGCGGCGCTAAAAAGTCTTTGCCTGGAAATGGCAAAGACTTTTTAATCGAAAGGAGGTGAATACACATTGGCTCTTACTAAACAGCGCAAAGATGAGGTCCTGGCGATCTATCAGGACTGGTTGAAGCGCAGCCAGGCAGTTATTCTCGTGGAATACACGGGTGCGAAGATGAAGGATATGGATAATATCCGCGCGAAAGTTCGCGAATCTGGCGGCGAATTCCACGTCGTCAAGAACACCCTGGTGCGCCGCGCATTTGCAAATCATGGCATGACCCTGTCCGAGGAAGCTCTGGTTCAGTCTACTGCCGTTTCATTTGCTTTTACGGATCCTGCCTCGACTGCCAAGGCGCTTTCAGACGCGACCAAAGGCATGGAGTTCGTCAAGGTCAAGGGCGGTTTCCTGGCTGGCCAGCCATTGAATACTGCCCAGGTCAAGGCATTGGCTGATCTTCCGCCATTGCCGGTTGTCCGTGCGCAATTGCTGGGTGTCTTGCAGGCCCCGGCTGGCAAGCTCGTCCGCACAATTGCCGAACCTGCCCGCTCGCTGGCATCCGTCTTCCGTGCATATTCAGAGAAGGCGCAAGCCGCGGCTTAAGTTTTGTGCGGCAAGGTCGCAATGATTGTTAACTATCAAATTAAAAACTAACTAGGAAAGTAAGGAGTTTCTATACAATGGCTGCAAATCTCGAAAAATTAGTTGAAGAATTGAGCGTGCTTTCTGTGCTCGAAGCCGCTGAACTTGTGAAAGCCCTCGAAGAGAAGTGGGGCGTCTCCGCCGCGGCTCCGGTCGCTGTGGCCGCTGCTGGTGGTGCCGCCGCTGCTGAACCTGTCGAGGAGAAGACCGAGTTCGATGTGATCATAAAGGATGCTGGCGCCAAGAAGATCGATGTCATCAAAGTTGTTCGTCAATTGACCAGCCTCGGTCTCGGTGAAGCGAAGGCATTGGCTGAAACCGCTGGCGGCAAAGTTCTGTCCGCCGTTGGCAAGGATGCCGCGATGGACGCCAAGAAGAAGTTGGAAGAAGCCGGCGCTTCCGTCGAAGTTAAGTAATTCAATCACCAAACAAAAAGGACGATTCGCAAGAGTCGTCTTTTTTTGTTTGGTTTTTTCTGAAATCTCAAGGTCGTTGCAGAGGAGGGGACTAGTACTTTTTTCCTATTCCAAGCTATTGACTCGCGGGGGCAAAACCCATATACTGTTTGCATCTATGGTCTGACCACCATACCACAGGAAACTATGAAAATTCAACCAATTTCACACAAATCGCTCGCAGAGACAACAGCAGGCAAGCTGGCGGCATCCATTTTGGATGGCAGTTTACCTCCGGGAACCCAACTTCCGCCTGAGCGTGAACTGATGAGTCAACTAGGGATCAGCCGGTCTACGCTGCGTGAGGCGCTCAAAAGTCTCGAAGAAAATAATATGATCGAGTCGCGTCCGCATGTAGGCTGGTTCGCACGGGCAATCGACGCGTCGAATATGACTCAGGCAAAGGAAATGGCCGGGGTGTCGCAGCTGGTTTCTCGTCCGGCAACGAACGAGCCGCCGACCGGACCGTTGCGTGTGCCCATTGCTCCCGATAAGCCCATCCACATCCCGAATTTGAAAAAAGATCGGGGCGGAACCTTTGAGTTTATTTCGTGGTGGGAGCGGGAGAAGGTTCAAAATGCCAAGGTGCTGGTGATTGGGGCGGGAGCACTCGGCAATGAGGTCATCAAAAACCTTGCTTTGATGGGCATTGGCAATTTGTTCATCGTGGATTTTGATAAAGTTGAAGCGGCCAATTTGAGTCGTTCAGTGTTGTTCCGCGAATCGGATAATAGCCGTAGCAAAGCGGAGATCGCCGCGGCTCGAGCGAAATCGATCAATCCAGATATACATGTTCAGTATCTGAATGGAGATGTGACTACGCAATTGGGTCTGGGCATTTTCCGTCGCATGGATGTCGTGATTGGATGTCTCGATAATCGCGAAGCCCGCCTGGCGGTCAACCGTTTCTGTTATTGGGTGAATAAACCCTGGGTGGATGGTGCCATTCAGGAACTGTTGGGATTGGCGCGCGTCTTTGTGCCGGGGCAGGGTGCCTGTTACGAATGTACCCTGACCGAACAGGCCTTGCGCGATCTCTCGCTGCGTTATTCCTGCCCGTTGCTTGCCCGCCAAAATATCCTGCTTGGGAAAGTGCCAACTACGCCGACCATCGCCTCAATCATCGGCGGAATACAATCACAGGAAGCACTAAAGCTCATTAATGGTTTGCCCGTCGAAGCTGGTAAAGTGGTGCACTATAACGGTTTGGTCAACGAGATGCATACAACGGCTTATGTGGCCCGCGAAGATTGCGAGAGTCACTGGACGTATGGTGAAATCACGGAATTGCCGGCGCGCGCTGAACGCACCACACTTGCGGATTTATTACGCATCGCACGCGCGGATCTCGGGCCGGACGCCATGATCGAGCTTGATCAAGAGCTGATCACTTCTCTCGAATGCCCGAACTGCCACACAGTAGAACAAGTCTTGAGGCCCTTGACGGAGGTCAGCTTTGACGCTGGTCACTGCCCGACCTGCGGCATATTACGCGAAGTAACGTTGACACATCTCATTTCCGGTGAAGAGAAATTTCTGCATCGCACGCTTTCCAGTGTTGGCGTACCTCCTTTGCATATCATACGCTGCCATAACGGAGTCCAGTATCGCT
>JAKAMM010000190.1 GCA_021812905.1 Chloroflexota bacterium
CGCATTCGGCTCGCGACACAAGTCGGCTCGCGGCTGGTCGGCGTTTTATATGTATTGGATGAACCATCGATTGGCCTGCATCCACGCGACAACACACGTTTGCTGAACACGCTCAAAGGTCTGCGCGACTTGGGCAATAGCGTGCTGGTTGTCGAGCACGATGATGAGACCATTCGTGAGGCAGATTGGATTATCGACCTCGGTCCGGCGGCAGGCGAGCATGGCGGTCGCATCGTGGCAGAAGGAACGCCGCAGGATATCCTGGCAAACAAACATTCGTTGACCGGAGACTATCTTTCGGGACGTAAGCAGATCGAAGTCCCAAAGAAGAGGCGGACAGGAAACGGCAAGGCGCTGAAAATCATCGGCGCAGGCGAAAACAATTTGAAGAATATCGATGTCAAGATCCCGCTCGGAAAATTAGTCTGCATCACGGGCGTGTCGGGCAGCGGCAAATCTACATTGATGACGGATATTTTGTACAACGCGCTTGCCTCGAAATTGATGTTTGCGCGCACGCAGGCGGGCGAGCATAAAAAGATCGAGGGCATCGAATACCTCGACAAGATCATCAACATCGACCAGTCGCCGATCGGCCGCACGCCGCGCTCGAACCCCGGCACCTACACGGGCATGTTCGATGAGATCCGAAAATTATTTGCGGAGCTGCCCGAAAGCAAAGTGCGCGGCTACAAGCCCGGACGTTTTTCCTTCAACGTGCACGGCGGGCGATGCGAGGCCTGTCAGGGTCAGGGCGAGTTGCGCATCGAAATGCAGTTCATGCCCGATGTGTATGTGCCTTGCGATGTGTGCCACGGCAAAAGATTCAACCGCGAAACGCTGCAGGTGCTCTTCAAAGACGCCAGCATCGCGGATGTGTTGGACATGACCGTTGACCACGCGCTCAACACATTCTCGGCCTTTCCCGCAATGATGAGCAAACTAAAATTATTGCAGGAAGTTGGATTAGGTTATGTGAAGATCGGACAGCCCGGCACAACCTTGAGTGGAGGCGAAGCTCAGCGCGTCAAACTCGCAAAAGAGCTTTCGCGCCGCGCCACCGGCCGGACCTTGTATGTGCTTGACGAACCCTCGGTTGGACTCCACGCCGCGGACGTGCATAAGTTAATTGAAGTTTTGCAACGTCTCGTCGACGCGGGCAACTCAGTACTCATCATCGAACATAATCTCGACATCGTCAAAGTTGCTGACTGGCTGATCGATCTCGGCCCTGAAGGCGGTGACCGCGGCGGCGAATTGATCGCCGAGGGCACACCGGAAGATATAATGAAAATCAAAACATCTTACACGGGTCAGTTCCTGAAAGAGCACATGAAGCATTTTGATAAGAAGTAAAAGAGCCCATGGCTTTCCCAAAGTCGGAGAACGAACCGCAAAGCCCGCGACCCTCTGCGAGGGCAGGCGAGCACAAAGACTTATTTTTTCTTGGCGTACTTCGCGCCCTTCGCGGTGAAAAAAGAGAAAAGGTAGAGTTCAGCATGGAATTTGAGAAAGCTGCACAAAAGAGCTATCGCAGATTTTTATTTTTGAAAAACTCAGAAGTCCGGAAATTCATGGTTGACGTTCTCTCAATTATTCGCTATCCTATACGAAAAGGCTACACGCCATAAAAAGCCTTTCCATGAAAGGAGGCGAAATGCCTTCCAAAGAGTCCGCACATATCAGTTCAAATACTTCGCTCACTCCCGCGTTCAAGGCTTGGGAATTCTTCCTTTATGATCAGGGACGCTCGCCTAACACCGTCAAAGCCTTTTTATCGGATGTGAATCTGCTCACACAATTTGTCGCACCCGATAAAACCATCGGCTCGATCACGACCAATGACCTGAACCGCTTCTTCGAGTGGATGGAAAAAGAGCGCGACGTCCCATGCAGTCCGAAAACATTGGCACGGCGCATCACTTCGACCAAATCCTTTTTCCGTTGGTTGAGTCAGTATGGCGCCATCGTCGTCGATCCTGCTGAAAAAGTTTTGCAGCGCTCCGCCATCAGTCCCCTGCCCCAGGTGCTGACCGAAGACGAAGTCAACTTAGCGATGACTGCCGCCGACCGTCATCGCCGCGACAAAAAGCCGGACGCGCGTCCGTTCGCGCTCTTGCATCTTTTGCTCATTACCGGAATCAAGAAAAGCGAATGTCTCGGAATCCACATCAACCATATTGACATGGAAGCCAAGGACGGCCCGCAGGTTTTCATCCGCTACGCCAGCCCGGCCAACCGTTACAAGGAACGCAAGCTTGAACTCTCCGAAGATTGGCTGCCCGCCTACAATGAATATCTGGCGCAATACCAGCCCGTGGATCAACTCTTTCCGTGGTCGCCGCGCCGGTTGGAATATCTGCTCGAAGATATCGGCGAAGAAGCGGGTCTGACCAAACATCTGTCTTTCGACATGTGCCGCTGGACATGCTTCCTGCGCGATTATCAAGCGGGCATGGAGCCGGACAAAATCCGCCAGCGCATGGGAATTTCAAAAATACAGTGGCGTGAAATCCAGTTCAAGCTGAAACAATTGAGCGAGGCATCTTAAATAAGAAAGTCCGACGCATCTACCGGATTTTTCATCATTTATCTGATGGCCGCGTCAACGAAAAATAAACGACCCTGAGCGACTCTCCTTTCAGCTTGCAGGATTCCGCCGGACGATAGCCCGGCACCCAAATCACAGTATCACCCGAACACAATAGAGGCCAGCGGTCACGCGCACGCTGCGGCGTCTTGGCATTGGTGAAAAAATCAGACAACTTCTGCGAATGGCCTTTCATGCCAAGCGGCTCGAAGACGTCACCCTCATGACGGACGCGCAACTCAAGACCGCCCGGCAAGTCATCCGCATCCAACCAGACCTGAAAGCGGTCATCGTTTCGAGACGATTGTTCCTGCGCCAAAGCCGGAAGCCGCCAACGCTCCGACGAAAATTTCCAGCCGCCTGCGATATTCAAATGCCCCGGCAAACTCACTGGGGATGAATCCATTTGTGCGGGCATTTGGGGCCAGCGATCAAATGGAAGTTGGGCATCCGGCTTCGAGATATAGAGCGCGTCGCCTTCGCGGAAGAGGATCAAACTGCCGGTCAAGTCCATGCGCACGCGTGCGGAATCCGCTATAAAGGCCGCGGCACGCTCCAGAACTGCGAAGACCGTTTCCTGTCCGGGAATGAGGCGCTCAACGGCGTGACGGATCAGATTGCGTTGAAGTCCAGCGGAACGCGTCACGAGGAAGGACAAGTCCAGCATCACAAAATCATTCGTTTCCTGGATCGCACACTTCTTCCACCAGGCGTCTAGAGTCTCCGTCAACAAAGCATGGTCGGATGAAAGCGATTGGACCGAACGCCAGACAGCCTCCTTGAATTGTGGGTTATAAGATTCAAGAGTGGGGATCAACGCATGACGCAGGCGGTTGCGCAGGAAGTTGAAGGATTCGTTGCTGGGATCATAATGCGGACGCAAGCCGTGCGAGGCGCAATAAACTTCGGTCTCTTCGCGCCAGACATCCAGCAATGGGCGAATGACAGGAATGTCGGGATCGAAGATTGGCAGGAGCGTGCGATAAGCCATGCCTTTGAGTCCGTTCAGCCCCGCGCCGCGGATGAAGTGCATCAATACGGTTTCGACCTGGTCGTCAGCGGTGTGCCCCACCGCCACAGCCTGGGCTTTGAGTCGATGCGCCTGTGCGAACAGAAAACGATAACGCAGATTGCGGGCTGCCTCTTCAATGGACAGGCTTTCTGTTTCAGCATGAGCGCGCACGTCCGCGCCTGCGATGACGGAAGAGAGCATCAAACGCGAAGCCGTATCTTCAACAGCCTTGGCATCATTATCTGCTTCAAGTCGGAGTTGGTGGTTGAAGTGAGCGACAATAATATGGTAGCCCGACTCGCGCAGGACTTCCATCAAACACAGGCTATCCGGTCCGCCCGACACACCGACGATAATAGGCCGCTTGGGGTCAAGCTTGCATTGTATGTGAAGAATAGATTCAATATTTTCCAACATCGAACCTATTAAACCACAGTAAGGCGGGTTTGTAACTCGAAAACTTTTCCCGCATTTGCTAGACAAAATCAAGTCCCTCATGTAAAATACCGCTTCGCGGCGTGTATGAGCCGTGTACGTTGGAAAGAATTTTCTGGAGGAAAGACCTTGGCAAACATTAAGTCGCAGATCAAACGTAATCGTCAAAACGAGAAGCGCCGCTTGCGCAACCGCGTATTCCGCGGCAACGCGCGCGCGGCTGTAAAAGATGCCCGCATATCCCTCGAAAACGGACAGGAGACACAAGCTTCCGTCTCCGCCGCATTGAGCGCCCTCGATAAGGCCGCGCAAAGAGGCGCCATTCATCCCCGCAACGCTGCCCGCCGCAAGGGCCGCCTGATGAAAAAACTGGCTCTGTTAGGCTTAGAACGCAAGGTCCCTGTTGTTGAAAAAGAACCCGTCAAGAAGCCGGTCAAGCAAGCCAAACCGAAGGCAGCGCCAAAAGCCGCCGAAGCAAAGCCGGT
>JAKAMM010000191.1 GCA_021812905.1 Chloroflexota bacterium
CTCAACACTCCCCTACCCTGCTCAAACCTGCCAAGCCTGTCGGCATTATTGGATATGGCGCATACGTGCCGCGTTATCGTCTGCCCGCCAAGGAAGTCGCGCGCGTATGGACCGGCGGCAAAGGCGGACTTCCCATCAAAGAGAAAGCCGTCCCCGGACTCGACGAAGATGTCATCACTATGTCCATTGAAGCGGCGCGCAACGCCATGAAGCGCGCCCAAATTGATCCGACCGAATTGCGCGCGGTCTGGGTCGGATCGGAGTCGCATCCGTATGCGGTGAAGCCCACTTCAACGTTGGTCGCTGAAGCGATTGGCGCGGTCCCCAACACTCAAGCCGCCGATTGGGAATTCGCATGCAAAGCCGGCACCGAAGCGCTGGTCGCCGCGATGGGATTGGTCGGTTCGGGCATGGGACATTACGCGATGGCAATCGGCATGGACACCGCGCAAGGCAAACCCGGCGACGCGCTCGAATACACTGCGGGCGCGGGTGGCGGCGCGTACATCCTCGGTCCCGCCGAAGAGTCGCTGGCGATCATCAACGCCTCGTATTCCTACGTCACCGACACGCCCGACTTCTGGCGTCGCCCCGAAGCCAAATATCCCGAACACGGCATGCGCTTCACGGGCGAACCCGCCTACTTCAAACACATCACCGAAGCCGCCACCACGTTGATGCAATCCATCGGCTCAACCGCCAAGGATTACAAATGGGCGGTCTTCCATCAGCCGAATACAAAATTCCCGCAACGCGTCGCGGGTCAACTCGGATTTTCTGCGGAACAAATTCAACCTGGGCTTTTAGTTCATACCATCGGGAATACTTACGCGGGCGCGGCCATGATCGGCCTGACCGCGACGTTGGACATTGCAGAACCCGGCGACAGAATCCTCGTCGTCTCATTCGGATCGGGAGCGGGTTCCGACGCTTTCGACATTCTCGTCACTGACAAATTGGCCGAGCGCCGCGACCGCGCCGTGAAGACGCAGGATTACATCGCGCGCCGCACGGAAATTGATTACGCCACGTACGTCCGCTATCGCGGGAAATTGCAGATGAAATAATGCAGAACGTTTGCTAAATTTTCGAGTTCCATTCCTATTGGGTTCACCCTCGCTAACGAGAGATGATCCGGATTCTTGCCTGATTCTTATCACAGCACAAAAAAGGATATTTTCATTCCGCCTGGTTTAACGTCAATAATGGATAAGAAAAAACCGCGCAGACGCGGAGTCGGCAAAGATTTTTATGGGTTTTCTCCGCGTTTTCTGCGCCTTGACGGTGAATAAGAGGGGATTTTTAGCGCAAAAAAGTTATCCATTATTCGCGTTAGTTTACGTAAAAAGGCACTTCGCGAGCCTTGACACCATTCAAATATATCTCCACTTTGTAACTACCGGCCGGCCACTGACCACCGCCGGTCGCATTCAATTTAAAGTGAAAGGTCTGGACTCCAGCTTCATAGGTATAATCGGACACATTGATCAAGGTATTCGGGGTAACGCCGACTACATTCACAGAATACCATTTCGCTTCAATGACAGAGCCAATTTGAATACCGCTCAAATCAAGGAACACAACGAACGATTGCTTTGGCGAGTATGTGACAGCTTGAGTCGTCCCAGTTTCATCGGTCGTCATGCGGATGTCTGAAATCGGCAGAGCAGTCGGCCCAGGAGTCGGCACGGTAATTTGAACAGTAAATGGCAGAGTCGGAATTGCACATGCCAGCATGGACGCAACGAGAGTCGTCAAGGCCAGCAGTATAAAAGATTTGCTTGTGTTCTTCATGATGTATATCCTCTTAGCTCTCCTGTACTTCCACGTAGATGCGCTTATTGGCAGCGCCCTTGCTTTTATAATCAACCACGCGGATAAGGCCGACCTCGGACGTGTTCTTCACGTGCGTTCCGCCATCGGCTTGCAGATCGAGGCCAACGATCTCGACGGTGCGAACCTGCTGGATTCCTTCGGGCAGGAGATTGATCTTGGTGCGGATCAAGTCGGGAATCTGGAAGGCTTCCTCGCGCGGCAGGATCTTTACCCGCACATCGCGTCGGGCCTGGACCTCGACATTGACTGCCGCTTCGATGACCGACACTAACTCTTTTTGCAAACGCTCGAACTCAAAGTCCATGCGGCCTTTGAGCGGCTCCATATCCCCGCCGGTGACAAGCGCGCCGTAATCACGAAAGACGGTCCCGCATAAAATGTGCATGGCGGTATGAGTCCGCATCAGTTTATAGCGGCGATCCCAATCGACCTCACCATGTACAGTCGTGCCAACCGCAGGAAGGTTACTATCCAAAAAGTGCAAAACGTCATTGCCCACCTTCTTCACTTTAACAACATTCACCCCTGCCAGTTTTCCAACATCGTTGGGTTGTCCGCCGCCCCCAGGGTAGAAAGCAGACCGGTCGAGCACGACCGCTTTTTCATCCGGGAAAGAGGCGCTCACAAGCGCATCGAATTCCCTTAGGTAGCCATCCGTTTGGTAGAGTAATTCAGTCATGGTTTATTTTTCCTTGAAGGTAGTTTACAACAAAACTGACTATACATCAACCAAGATTAGCATTTGATTAGAGTCTGGTTACCTACTTGACTTGGCTCTTCAAATTATTGTATAGTAATCATCGGGTTCAACCGGGCACTGCCGCCCCTCGGCGCTGTGCCCTTTGTTTCGTCATTTTCAATTTATAAGGAGTATCAATGATTCGAGTTGAGGGTCTCACCAAAGATTACGGGGAGCGCCGCGCGCTCTCAGACCTAAGCTTCGAAGCCGGGCAGGGCGAGATCGTGGGATTTCTCGGGCCTAACGGCGCGGGCAAGACCACCACGATGCGCATTCTGACCGGCTACATGCCGCCCACCGACGGCACTGCGGTCGTCGCCGGCTACGATGTGGTTACGGAATCGCTCGAGGTTCGCAAGCGAGTTGGGTATATGCCGGAGACCGTTCCGCTCTATACGGATATGCGGGCCTTTGAATATCTCAAGTTCATGGCCGACCTGCGCCAAATTCCCGAGTCTACCGACCGCACCTTTGAAACGCTTGAAATGGTCGGGCTTGAAAGCCGCGCCAACAGTTTCATTGGAAGCCTTTCAAAAGGTATGCGCCAGCGCGTTGGATTGGCCCAGGCATTGATCCACCAACCCGAGGTCTTGATATTAGATGAACCGACCATCGGCCTCGACCCCGGCCAGGTGGTGGAAATCCGCAATGTGATCCGCGAGATCGGCAAACAGCGCACCGTTTTGCTTTCCACGCACATCCTCTCGGAAGCCCAGCAAATTTGCGACCGCGTCTTGATCATCAACAAAGGCAAGATCGTGGCCGAAGACACGCCGGAGAATCTACAGGCGCGTCTGGTCGGCTCTGAACGAGCATCCCTGCGCGTGCGCGGCGACTCGGATGGTTTATCGAAACTTCTGCTCAAGATCAAGGGCATTCAAAACGTGGACAACGCGCCTGACGGCTCAGTGGAATTTCAATTCGCGCCCGGGCAGGATGTCCGTCCGCAGGTCGCCAAGGCCGTTGTTACTGCCGGGTATGAATTGCTGGAGATGCGTCCGGTCGGCATGAGCCTCGAGGAGATCTTCCTCGAATTGACCCGTGAAGATGCGCACCGCGGCAAAAAGTAGAGGTGAGAGATGAGAAACATCTGGACAATTGCACGTCGTGAATACAATCATTATTTTACAAGCCCCATCGCTTATGTGGTGGCTTTTGTTCTTTTGTTAACGCTGGGCTTTATCTTTGGCCTGATCGTCTACGGCACAGCCCAGTCTGCAATGTCGGGCGGATTTGGCGGCGGAGCGCCCGCCGCCCCCGGCGTCGATTGGCTGGCAAGCACCTTCAATTTCCTTTTGATGCTCACCATCCCCGCATTGACCATGCGCCTTATTTCAGATGAAAACCGCACAGGCACAATGGAACTTTTACTAACCGCGCCGCTGCGCGATTGGGAATTGATCGTTGGAAAGTGGCTGGGCGGTTTTCTGTTCGTTCTGACCATCCTGGCCGTCACGTTGATTTACCCAATCATCCTCAACAGCCTTGAGACTCCAGGACTGGACCAAGGGCTGATGATGGCAACTTATTTGAGCGTAATTCTTCTGTCTGCTGCATATCTAGCCCTGGGAGTCGGCATTTCATCCATTTTCAGCAACCAGATCGCCGCCCTGTTCGCGACTTTAGGCCTGTTCATCTTCCTGTGGTGGCTGATCGGCTTCCCCGCTAGTTATCTCCAAAACGGTGCGGATGTATTCAATTATCTAAACACAACCACGCACCTAAACTCCTTATACAACGGCACTGTCAATCTTTCTGACATTGTTTATTTCCTGAGTCTCACCGCGCTGGGCCTGTTCACAGGCACAGCCGCGATTGAAACCCGAAGGTGGAACTAATGGCTAACAAAAAGAATACACCTGCGCGCTATGCGTTCATCGGGTTGATCGTGGCCCTGCTCGCCTGTGTTGCGACCGGTTTACTAGCTCTCGTCAAAGGTGCGG
>JAKAMM010000192.1 GCA_021812905.1 Chloroflexota bacterium
AGATAGGCGACTCCTCTAACATCAAGCTGCACCTGCTCCAGTTTTTGCAGATCGGCGGTAGTGTAGATTTTGCTAGCTATTCCATTTGTAACAGTTAGTGTTGGAACATTTTCTTCTGCAGTAGGAGTATTTCCACATGCACTCAATAACAGGCTGACCAACAGGATAAAGATGAAGATATTTACATGTTTCATCTTGTTTTCCTTTCTTCTGTTCATGTTTCAGAAAAGCCTTACTTCGTTCCAGGGAAGTTTTTGAACAGGTTATTTATCATCCGGAACTTGTGAAGGTGGACAGGCTTCCGCCGCCGCCGTAACCATCGCCGGGTTGGACGAAACTGCCCCACCATACAAGCGCTTCTGAAAGAAGAACGCCACATTCACCAGTCCAATCATCACCGGCACTTCCACCAGCGGACCGATCACCGCCGCGAACGCCGCGCCGCTGTTGATGCCAAAGACCGCCACTGCCACCGCAATCGCCAGTTCGAAGTTGTTGCTGGCTGCGGTGAATGCGAGTGTTGTCGTCTTGGAATAATCCGCGCCGATGGCTTTTCCCATCCAGAACGAAACCAGAAACATGCTCACGAAGTAGATCAACAACGGGATGGCAATCCGCACCGCGTCAAGCGGAATGCTCACGATCAGATTTCCCTTGAGGGAAAACATCACCACGATTGTGAAGAGCAAGGCTATCAATGTCAGAGGGCTGATTTTGGGAATAAAGACTTTGTTGTACCATTCGTTGCCCTTCACGCGGCGCAGAATCAGACGTGTGAGGAAACCTGCAATAAATGGAATACCCAGATAGATGAACACACTTTTTGCAATTTCACCAACAGTCACTTCCACCATGCTTCCATGCAGGCCAAACAGCGGCGGAAGCAGAGTAATAAATACGTAGGCGTACACGCTGTAGAACAACACCTGGAACACGCTGTTGAATGCCACCAGACCAGCGGCATATTCGCTATCACCCTTTGCCAGTGTGTTCCAAACGATTACCATTGCAATGCAGCGCGCCAACCCGATCATAATCAGCCCAGCCATGTATTCCGGGTAGCCGCGCAAAAAGATAATGGCGAGAATGAACATCAAAACAGGACCAATCACCCAGTTTTGGATAAGCGACAGGCCGAGAATTTTCCAGTTGCGGAACACGTCCCCCAGTTCCTCATAATGTACCCTCGCCAAAGGCGGATACATCATCAGGATCAACCCAATCGCAATCGGGATGTTGGTCGTCCCCACCGAGACCGCCGTGTTGAAACTCTTAACTCCCTCTGGGAACAAAAATCCAATCCCCACCCCCACCGCCATCGCCAGGAAAATCCACAGTGTCAGGTACCGGTCGAGAAACGATAGTTTTTGACTCAGGCTTTGCGCCGGGGCTTTTGTTACTGCAACTTGAGACATGAAAAACCTCCAGGTTTCAAAATATTATCCAACTGGCTTGAGCAGTTGGGTGATTTCACGTTCGATATCATCGCGCACTTTGCGAAAGTCATCCATGTTGTCGGTCAACGCCGGGTCGGGAAAACTGTGATGAGTGCGCTTCCCCTTCCCCAGCCAGACGGGACATTCCTCCGCTGCCGAGTCGCAAACAGTCACCACTAAATCAAAGGGCACATCTCGAAATTCGTCTGCCATTTTCGAGCGACCCTCATGCTGAATCCCGATTTCCGCAAGCGCCGCTATTGCCTTTGGATGTACGAAGCCCGCTGGCTTTGTGCCTGCACTGACGGCTTCCCACTCCTCCCCCAGCCGGGCATTGACGATGGCTTCCGCCATCTGCGAGCGACAGGAATTACCCGTACATAAAAATAAGACTTTGCGTTTCATACAATTTCCTTTTCAAGGATCTCTTCAATTTTGCACCGAATAATTGGCATGGAGATTTTTCCACCACCAATAACCACATCACCATTTACCAAAACGAGTGGTAATTGCGCATCGGTGGGCAGTGGTGGACAATCCGCATCGAAGAGATCATGGTATTTCACATCCACGACTTCGCCAAAGCGTCCTTTCAACTGGCCTCTAGCAAAATTCGCCATATCACGCCACGAATCTTTTACACCCTCTTTGCAGGCAATCGGCGCACCGATGATCTGAACAAGAACTGATTTACTCATACAGTCACTTTTTCCATGCCATACATCTGCTCACCAAGTTCGATCAGCATCTTCAAGCCCTTGATCTCATTGGGCAGCAATGGGATTTGTACCAATGGCACGCTGAATCGCTCCACGATCTCTTTCAGATATTTTTCCTGCATAATACGGCGGGATTGCACAAAAGGCGTGGTAGTTTGCTCAGGTGGGATGACCATGTTGGCAACCACCAATCCGGGATGAACGCCAACCGTACTCAGTTCCTGCGCAGCACGCCAGGCTTCGAGAATGGGGGTGGACTCTGGATACATCACAAAGGCGAACGTGCTTTTTTCAGGGTCTGACATCATCTCGATAACTTTTGCAAAGCGTGCTTTGGCAACATCATCTGCAGCGGTTGCATCCACAGAGGCGAAAACCTTTACGTCTATCTGCTTGCTCCAATCCACGGGCAATTCCAACAATCGCAATGTGTGGCCTGTCGGCGCAGTATCAAAGACCACCGTGTCCCATTCATCCTGAGAAGCGTATTCAATGAACTTATCGAATGCCGCCATCTCTTCCGTACACGGCGAGTTAAGTTCCTCTTCCATTATCAAGATGGCTGATTCAGGTCTTCCGCGTTGACGCGCATCATCGAGGATGCGGGTCTTATAAGTTTCCGCCGCAGCTTTCGGGTCAATATTGACCGCCCAAAGATTCGGAAGTCCGCTTACTTCCTTAACCTCGTCGCCAACGATTGTGTCCAGCACATCGCCCAAATGCGCGGCGGGATCAGTGGTCAATAGCAAAGTTTTATTTCCCTGTCGTGCCAACCAGACTGCCGTAATGCACGATGCAATCGTCTTGCCCACACCGCCTTTGCCGGCGAAGAAAACCGTCCGCTGATGACCATTGGGTTGGACGCGTGCCCGAACGAGGTCAAGAGCAGAAGCGAATGATTCATCCTGTGATTGGACTTTACCCGCTTCACCCGCCCTGGAGACTGGCTCACCATCAAAGAAGATTTTTCCCACCTGACGTAATCCTTGTGAGCCTTTGATTTCGTCTGCAAGCAGAATCATGCGTTGTTTCGGGAAGGAAAACTCGCGCTCGATTTGGTTCAGATAACGTGCTTGCATTTCAGCACGCGCGGCGAAGAGCGGATTCTGAACACCTTCGGGTGGAATGATACCGTTGATGATAAGACGATAATTTTCGATGTCGAGTTTGCTCAATTCGTTGATTGTGCGGTGAGTTTCTTTTATTGAAATCGCCTCAGGGTGCAGAACGAACACAAAACTAGTCTGCGCCGACTGGCGCATGGCGGCGAGTGCGCGCTCGTACTTGTGCTTCGCATCCTGAATGGCCGCCGCGGGCCCAAGACAGGTTTGCCCGCTGCCCGCGCTCGCCGCGTCAATGGACTGACTCCACTCAGCGGGCAATTCCAGCAATCGAATGGTATGACCAGTTGGCGCGGTGTCAAATATCACGATATCGAAAGCCTTGCCATCATTGGCTGGGACATCCAGAAAATCAGTGAAGCGGTCGAAGGCTGCCACTTCGGCGGTGCAGGGACCACTCATCTGCTCCTCCATCACCTGCACGACTTGCGGAGGAAAAGCCGCGCGGATGGGTGACATGGCGCGGTCAATGTATTCCTGCGTGGCTTTGTCAGGGTCAATTTCCATCGCAGATAAATTTGGCACGCCTAAGATCGGCGTAACCTGATGCCCGATTTCCTGCTCGAAGACATCCGCAAGATTGGAAGCGGGGTCGGTGGTAACGATCAGTGTGCGTTTGCCTTCATCGGCATAGCGGACGGCGTGGGCACAAGCCATGCTGGTCTTGCCAACACCGCCCTTACCAGAGAAGAAAATAAATTGAGTCATTTTGTTGTTCCATTCAGTGCAACATGGACTTCGTCTGCGTTGGGATACACACCCACCTTGATAACCTTGCCACGTACAACAATGATCGGCAAAGCTTCCATCTGTTTCTCGCGCACCAGTTTCATTACTTCTGCGTTGCTCAGGAAAGCATTGGGGTTTCCAGCCATCTGATATCGCTCCACCCGCAGATTCTCACGTTGGAGAGCCAGGATCATGTCGTTTACATCCAGCAAGGTTTGATCAAGGGTAGGACCGCACAGGCCTGTTGGGCAGCACATTGGCGGATCGAAGAACTCCACATCCGCAGGGACAATCGAAGTAGGCAGGGTGTTTAGCAGGGGGATAATGTTGCTCATGATGTTTCAATCTCCATTGAAGGATAGGGATAAAAAAACTACTTTTTCGAAGTAACCACATCCGGAGCGCAAATCAGTGTTTGCGGCCCACAGGTCAGACGGCGCGGCTGGATGCGTTCCGGGTCAAAAAAAGCGCCAAAGACGGAATTGAGTTCCTCCAAGATCGGA
>JAKAMM010000193.1 GCA_021812905.1 Chloroflexota bacterium
CCGCTGTCAATTAAATCAAAAAGAACCCTCGCCACTTCCACGTAACGAGGGTTCTTTTCGACGAAATAAATGACGGGCGCAGTGTCGAGGAAAATTTGCGTCACGCTTTGTAAGCGTTCTGAGATTTTCATGCACGCCTCAATAGTCGTTCACGATGCTCATCACCTTCACGGCGCGTGCGCGAGATGTATGCTTGCGCGTCTTCGCCCAACGCAGGGTAAGGCAACATCCCGCAGACATCTTTCCACTTGCGGCGCGTTTTGGTCAGCGGCATTTTACGGCGAGCTTTTTCCGCGGCATAGCTCGCCAACCGTAATTGATCATCGGCAGTCAGTAAATCTATTTGCTTGAGTAGAGAGTCTAATTGAGCAGACATCACATTCTCTCCTTTGCGCTTAAGTTTATCACTGTTTATCGTCAAGCCGTTTAAGATTCTTGCGTATCGCCTCTTCCAACTTATCGCTCTCTTCAAACTGCACTTCCAACTCCTTCGTCAAGCGCGCCATCTTTCCTTCAAAAGGCTCGTTATCTTCTTCGAGTTCTGTCGCGCCCACGTAGCGTCCAGGCGTGAGCACGCAGCCTTGTTCTTGTATTTCTTTCAATGTGGCTGATTTGCAAAACCCCGCCATGTCCACGTAGGGGCGACGCATTGCGTCGCCCCTACTGCCACCACTGCCACCACCCACGTCGCCCATACCATGCGATTTCCACGCATGATAGGTGTCTGCAATCTTCGCAATATCTTCTTCGGTCAAGTCGCGATGGACACGATCAATCAACACGCCCATCTTGCGCGCATCAATAAACAACGTCTCCCCGCGTCTGTCGCGTCCGTAAGGGCGACCCATTGGGTCGCCCTTACCTGCGCCAATCTTGTCGCGGGTCAAAAACCACAAACACACAGGAATCGGTGTTGAGAAGAACAACTGACCAGGCAAAGACACCATGCAATCCACCATGTCCGCCTCGATCAGCGCCTTGCGGATTTCGCCCTCGCCCGACGTGTTCGACGACATGCTCCCATTCGCCAGCACGAATCCCGCCGTACCATTCGGCGCCAAGTGATGGACAAAGTGTTGCACCCACGCATAGTTGGCATTGCCCACAGGCGGCGCGCCGTACTTCCAGCGTTTATCCTCGCGCAATCTGTCCCCGCCCCAATCGCTCATGTTGAATGGCGGGTTGGCGAGAATGAAATCCGCTTTCAGGTCGGGATGTAAATCCCTGTGGAATGAATCCGCATTCTCCTTGCCGAGGTCGCTGGTGATGCCGCGAATGGCAAGGTTCATCTTGGCAAGTTTCCAGGTGGTCGGGTTGCTTTCTTGTCCATACACGGCGATGTCATCCACCTTGCCGCCGTGCGCCTCCACAAACTTTTCGCTTTGCACGAACATGCCGCCCGATCCACAGCACGGGTCGAAGATACGTCCCTTGTACGGCGCCAGCATCGAGACCAACACGCGCACCACCGACTGCGGCGTGTAGAACTCGCCGCCCTTCTTGCCTTCCGCGCTTGCAAATTGGGACAGGAAATATTCGTAGACGCGCCCAAGCACATCCTTCGCTCGGTTCTCACTGGACCCCAAGCCGATTCCGCTTACGAGATCAATCAACTCGCCCAGGCGGATTTTGTCCAGCGTCGGGCGTGCGAAATCCTTCGGCAGAATGTTTTTCAGCGTCGGGTTATCGCGCTCGATGGCAACCATGCCATCATCCAGAAACTTCCCGATCGCAGGTTGTTTCGCCTTGCCCTGCAAAAACGACCAGCGCGCCTCTTTCGGAACCCAAAATATATTCTGCGCCAGATATTCGTCCCTGTCTTCGGGGTTGGCATCCTTCTCTTTGAGCAATTGCGCGTGGATTTCCTCAAACGAATCGGAAATATATTTCAGGAAGATCAGTCCCAGCACCACATGCTTATACTCCGACGCGTCCATGTGCCCGCGCAGTTTGTCCGCCGCCGCCCATAGCTGTGATTCAAAATCAAGCGTTGCGCCGTTGCCATTCTTTGTTTTTGTAGATTTCTTTGCTGGCATGATTATTCCTGTCCCAATCTACCAATTTTGAATACCGATGAGACAAGCATACATGCAAACACCAAATCCCGCAAGAAAAGGTGACGGTCACTTCTAATAAAGTGACTGTCACCTTCCTGTTCTCCCCCTTAAATTCCGCATTAGAAATTTGGGGCTGATGAGGCCGGGCCGCTCAATTGTCCGTTTCGTTATATTTACGATCGATGCAAAAACCTTGACTTCTCTGGTTTGTGAAGGTAAACTTTCTCTACCGACCGTTCGGTAGGGAGCTTCCATGACCAGAGTTGATATCCTCGATGCCGCCGCACAAGTCTTTCGTCAGAAAGGTTATCATGGCGCGTCCATGGCTGATATTGCCGGGGCCGTCAATTTGCAAAAGGCCAGCTTGTATCATCATGTCGCCTCCAAGCAGGAGATCTTGCTGGCTCTGCTTGATCGCGCCCTGGAAATGTTGACCGAGCATATTTCAGCAGTCACATCACAGGATTTGCCTCCCGATGAAAAACTGCGCCAAATGATGCGTGCCTATCTCTCTGCTCTGACCGATAACATCGATCTGTCTTCCGTCCTTTTGATCGAGCATCGTTCGCTGGAAAGAAAATTACACGCCCGCCACGTCCCGTATCGAGATAAATTCGAGGGATTGTGGCGCGATGTGGTTAAAGAGGGGGTGAAGGCGGGGATCTTCGTCTGTGACGACCCGGCGCTGATCGTGCGGGCCTTGATGGGCATCATGAACTGGACAATCACCTGGTATCGCCCGGATGGCGGCAAGTCCATTGATGCGATAACAGATGAATATGCAAACCTTTTATTCAACGGTTTGTTAGCAAAGAAAAAATAAAGGAGGAGTAATGTATTCGTTCGAACCAAGTGAAGAACAAAAAATGTTGATCGAGGCGGTAGGCCGGTATGCCATAACCGACTTGCGTCCGGCGGCGCGCGAGGCCGAGGAGAGCCGCGAGCTGCCGAAGAAACTGGTCGGCAAAGGTTGGGAGCTGGGCGTTCTGCAGGCCTCCATCCCCGAAGCGTACGGTGGGTTCGGCGAACGTTCAGCTGTCACGGGCGCGTTGGCCGAAGAAGAATTGGCTTTCGGCGATCTGGCGGGCGCGTTCGCAATCGGCACGCCGAATCTCTTTGCGCTTCCGATCTTGTTGGCTGGTTCGGAAGAGCAAAAGAAAAAGTATCTGCCGAAGGTTATCGAAGGCGATTGGCGTCCATACACCGCGGCTTTGATCGAATATTCATTCGACTTTGATCCTAATGCGCTTAAGACGACTGCCACAGCCAAAGGCGACAGCTACGTTCTCAGCGGCGAGAAAGTTTTCGTGCCGTTCGCCAAAGATGCGGAAGCCATTTTGGTGTACGCGAATTTGAACGGCCAGACGCAGGGATTCATTATCAGCAAAACGGCGGCCGGACTCACGGTCGAGGATGAGCGCGAGAAGTTGATGAGTCTGAATGCGCTTCCGCTTTATCGCGTCAAGCTGGACAATGTAACTGTTCCCGCGTCGAATAGATTGGGTGGCGCTTCGGGCCACGACTTCGAACCGGTTCTCGCTTCGATGCGCATTGGCCAGTCTGCTGCCGCTCTCGGCGTCGCGAAGGCTGCGTTTGAATATTCGATGAATTACGCCAAGGAGCGTGAAGCCTTCGGCGTGAAGATCGCGCAGAAGCAAGCCGTTGCATTCATGCTGGCCGAAATGCGGACAGAGATCGAAGCCATTCGTTTGCTGACTTGGGAAGCCGCCTGGAAGATTGACACTGGCAAAGAAGATGCGTACACCGAGGCCTATCTTGCGTCGGTCGGTGCGATGGACATGGCGATGATGGTCACGGATCGCGCGGTGCAGATTTTGGGCGGGCATGGTTATATCCGCGAGCATCCAGTTGAGATGTGGATGCGTAATGGGCGCGGCTTCGCAACGTTTACTGGATTTGCAATGGTCTGATGTCACTGCGAGGCGTTCTTTGCCGAAGCAGTCTCCTCGTTGAACAGAGGATTGCTTCGCCGCAAAAGACGCGGCTCGTAATGACATGTAAACAAGGAGAATTTTTATGACAATCGAATTTGAATCAGCCAAACCCATTGTTCAAATGCAGACTGTCCTGAAGACAGTTGCCGAAGAGATGATGCGCTCGAAGTCGCGTTACTTTGATGAGCATGAGCATGAGATCCCGTGGGATTATATTGAGTTCATGCACACGGCTACAAAATCCCTGGGCAGCGGATCCTTGGCGCCGAAGGAAGAAAAGAAGGAAGAAGATCCGAACAAACCCAAGCGCCCGCCAATCGGGTATCAATTGCTGGCATCTCAAATCGAAATGCTGGCCTGGGGCGATGTTGGCATGTATCTCATCACACCCGGCGGCGGACTCGGCGCGGCGGCGGTTCAAGCCGCTGGCTCGCCCGAACAG
>JAKAMM010000194.1 GCA_021812905.1 Chloroflexota bacterium
CTCGGTTTGGTTCGTTGATCGCAAGCCTATTGCCTGGCCGCCCGAACCATTGCGCTGGGTGGCGTCGCAGGCTTTGCTTGGTTATTTGCATACCGAAGATTGGTGGTATGAACGCGGCATGCGGACGGACGCATAAGTGCGATTCAGCCGGCCCTCCAGCGAGGGCTGGTTGCGCCGTAACATTATTCGTTCGTTATCGTTTATATTATTGAACGTGAAATCCGCTGAAGATCTTCGTTCCGATCCATTGATCCCGGATGAAACCCGCCTTATTCACCAGGCTCAATCCGGAGATGCAGACTCTTTCGCCCGACTGTACGATGCCTGTGTCGAGCGTGTTTATCGCTACGTCTATTTTCGTGTGGCGGACGATGCTACGGCGGAAGACATCACATCGCAGGTTTTCCTGAAAGCATGGGAGCACCTTGATCGTTATCGATCTGGAAGTGCATCCTTCATGGCCTGGCTTTATACAATTGCGAGAAACCAAGTGATCGACCATTACCGCACCCGCAAAGAATCTGTGCCCCTCGATAAAATCGCTTCACTGCCTGCCACTGGCCGGACGGTGGCTGAGCAGGTAGAGACTCATTTCGATCTGCAAGCCATGCGGGACGCCCTGCAATTCCTGACCGAAGAACAACAGCAGGTGCTGATCCTGAAATTTATTGTCGAGATGACGACCGAGGAGATCGCGCAGGCGATGAACAAAAACGAGGGCGCCGTCCGCGCCTTGCAGATGCGGGCGTTGCAAACGCTTTCGAAATATTTGAAAGAAGAGAAATTTGCATGAATGATTTTGACCGCATCCTCGATGATTGTCTGAAGCAAATAACCAGCGGTGCATCTTCCCTTGACGAATGCCTGGCGCGTCACCCCGAACATGCCGCGCATCTGGAGCCGCTTCTGCAAATCGCGGCGCGAGTCGAGCGCGGACGCGAAGTAAAGCCTTCGCCAACATTCAAATCGCAGACGCGCGTCCACTTGTACGCGCACATGCAAGCGCATCCGCGCCGCCGCACATGGACCTTCACGCCCGTCTGGCGCGTAGCTGTCAGTTTGGCTGTGTTGGTAATGGCTTTTCTTGTGACCGGCACAGCATTCGCTCAAAGCGCACTGCCGGGCCAGCCTTTGTATGCGTGGAAGTTATCCAGCGAGAAAGTCTGGCGGGCAGTCGCGCCTGATCCTGTCGGCGTGGATTTGAGTCTCGCCGACCGCCGCGTGGATGAAGCTATCACGGTCGCTGCAGACCCGGCGCGTAAGTCTCAGGCGTTGAACGGTTATCTCGAAACGCTGGCCCGCTTGAAGTCCGAGGGTGAGGCGGGGGACAAAGAAAGGATTTCGCTGGCGCTGAAATCGCATCGGGACAAATTATCAGCGGCTGCGATTTCCGTCCCCGAATTGGATCACAGCATAACACCGCCTTCTGGTTCGAATCCGATCATTACTCCCGTTGTTCCTGTGCCATCGCCTTTGCCGAAGATTGTCCCTTCGCTTGTGCCAGGCGTTGTCCCATCTCTTTTGCCCAACATTGTTCCAACTGTGCATGTGCCGATCTTGAACCCGTAACCCCATAACATATCCTTGCCTTTATCGTCTTAATAAAAGGAGCAGTCTCAGACGAATTGGAGGTGTCATGCTCAAAACATTTACCGTGTTGTTTGTGTTGGGGCTGGCGCTGGGTTTGTGGCTGGGGTTCAATCCACAGGCGCACGAAAAAACGATCAAGAGTTGGGATGATGCGCGTACATCTTTTGCAACGGTGAAGGCGAGTGTCTCTGATGCGATGCGCAATTGGAGCGTGAGTCTCAAGTCGAACGAACAGTCCGGCGGCCAAAAGATGACGGTCGTGTGGAAACAGGCTTCGTCGATTCTCACAACGATATGGGATGGCGCGCACCGCATCTGGACGGAGATCACATTCGAGTTGCGCACGAAGAAGTAAACAGAGCGAAAATCAAAGACAGCCGGGAGGCTGTCTTTGATTTTCGTCTTGGCGTAACATTTTGATATCTGCCTCGTTATGCAGGGTGAATGACCACACAAGGTCAAAACCAATTTGGAGGTAGACAACATGAAAACGATTGCTCAATTTCTTCTCACCGCTGCGCTTAGCCTGGCTGTGACCGCTGGCCTGAACACGGACGTGCGCGGCAAGATCGAACGCGTTGTTCAACAGGTCGAGGCGACGGCTACGCAGGCAACAAACCTCGCGATCCAATCCGCATCGAACGTGACTGCTAATGCGAACACGCAGATTTCGACGGATGCGAATGCCACCAGTGTCTCCGCTGATTCGAAAAGCTCTACTTCAGCGTCTGCTGATGCAAATGGCGGCGCCAGCTTGAGCACGATGCTGAATGATGCCCTCGGTCAGGGAAACGCAAATGCCGGTGCAAGCGCAAATGTCCAGGGTTCGGCGAAGGCGTCCAACGACGGTTCGCTTCTCAACCTGATCTTTGGCGGTCAGGGAAGCGCAAATGGCGGACTTGGAATAGGAATCGGAAAGTAGCCACTTCCCACTCTTCTCTGCGGGGCAGCACAAGCTGCCCCGCAGTTTTTTAACTTCATTTGCTAATCCCATCAAGGGCGTCTATAATTCGATGGACACATGTCTACCATTGATGAAGTCAAAGCCAAGATCGACATCGTCGACCTCGTCTCCGAGGCCGGTGTCAAACTGCGCCATGCGGGCAAGAACTATACCGGCTTCTGTCCGTTCCACGCCAACAAGAATACGCCCGCCTTTGTCGTCTGGCCGGAGACCGGAACGTGGCGCTGTTTCGGCGAATGCAACGAGGGCGGCGATATCTTCAAGTTCGTGATGAAGAAGGACGGCATTGACTTCAAGGAAGCCCTGCGAAAACTGGCAGACAAGGCGGGCGTGAAGATCGAGTCGTATGTCGCGGAGAAGCCCGAAGTCAGGGAAGCGCATGAACATTTGCGCACCCTGCTTGAAGACGCTATCATTTTTTATCGCACCCATCTTTTTAATAACAAGGATGTGCTGACATATCTGCGCGAAAAGCGTGGATTGACCGACGCCACCCTCGAGACCTTTGGGCTGGGTTACGCCCCGAACGGCTGGGACAATGCCCTCAAGCATTTCACCGAGCGTGGCTACTCCGAACAGGATTTGATTGACGCAGGCCTGCTTACCGTGCGAGACGAAGCAGAAGACTCACGCCCCACGCCTGTCTTGAGCCGCGTCGAAGGGCAGCAAGTTGATCTCGATACACAAAGAACGCTACTCGACCACCGACGCACTTATGACCGCTTCCGCCACCGCATCATGATTCCCATCCGTAACGAAAATGGGAAAATGGCCGGCTTCGGCGCACGTATCGTTGACCCGAACGATATTCCCAAGTTTTTGAATTCTCCCGAAACGCCGATCTTCACCAAGGGCCATTTGCTGTATGGATTGGATCGCGCGCGTAAACCGATTCGCACGGCAGATCAAGCCGTGATTGTCGAAGGTTATCTGGATGTCATCGCGGTGCATCAGGCTGGCTACGAAAACGTTGTCTCACCGATGGGCACGGCGCTGACCGAAGACCAGTTACGTTTGCTCAAGAAGTTTACGCGCCGCATCGTACTTGCGCTCGATCCGGATACTGCCGGCCAGAAAGCCGTCCTGCGCGGGTTGGACGCAGCGCGCTCGGCCATGGATCGCGAGGGCGAGCTTGGCTTCGACGCACGCGGCCTGCTCAAAAATGAAGCGCGTCTGCAGGCCGATTTGCGCGTGGCATCCATGCCCGATGATCTCGACCCGGATGAGATCGTGGCCCGCAACCGCGAAGAGTGGAAGCAGCTCATCGAGAATGCCAAGCCGATTGTCACGCATGTCATGGAGACTCTGGCTGCGGGACAGGACTTGACCGACGCGAAAGTGAAGAGTCAGATCGCCGCGCAGGTCTTGCCGTTGATCGAAGATTTGCCCAACCCGATGGAGCGCGACACGTACCGTCAGGCGCTGGCGCGCATGTTGAGGGTGGATGAACGCGTGTTGATTGGCGCCCCGGCCCAGGCTCCGCGCGTGAGGCGGCCGAGGCCGGTCGGAGGGAACCAGGTACAAGGGCCGGTGCAAGTCGCGCTGGCAGTGTCGTCCAGTAAAAAGATCGAGGCGTATGTCGTCGGTGTTCTATTCCGCAAGCCTGAGCTTTTATACCGGCTGGATCGCCAACTGCAACAGTTCGGCCTGACGGTTTTAACCGCTCAGGATTTCGAGTATACTGATTATCAAATATTGTTTGGGCTGATCCGCGAGGCGCTGGAGCAGGACAAGAGCGAGCATCACGAGTTTGTAGTGGATGCAGTGCCGGAGCAATTGCAGGGATTGTCGCGTGAGTTGTTGGCGCAGTCTGAAAAGACAGACCCTGTGGAAGAGAAAGTGATGGAAGAACTGCTGCGCGGTATCGTTAAGTTGCGGCGCATGGTGGTTGGCGAA
>JAKAMM010000195.1 GCA_021812905.1 Chloroflexota bacterium
TTACATTGATGGGCTTTTTTATTTTCTTACAAGGTATATCGGCCTCTAAAGGTCTGTAAATAATTAACTTCCCGCGATGTCGTTGCGAGCCACCGCTCTTGCCTTTTGGTGGCGAAGCAAACTCCTTATCATGAAAGGGGATTGCTTCAGGCGAAAAGCAAGAGCGCCCTCGCACATCGTCCCTGAACGGGGAAAGACATCGTTTCGTCAGGAGGTCAGGGAACTTATATTTTACGGGCCTCTAAAGGTAAACAATAAGCAGTCGCATCTTGTTCTCCAGTTTAGCACTATATTGTCTGGTCCGCGAGATTAATTTGGGTAACAGGCTGGTTCGAGGTCATGGACTTCGAATGTCCTACAAGATGTCAATCATAGAACTTACGTAAAACCCCAAAAACCATCCGCGAATTCACACGAAATTTCACTAATTTCAAACCAATTCGCGTTGACAGCGTGCCCGCAGGGTATTAGCGAAAATTCGCGGAGGAAAAATCATTCCACGTAAGTCCTGACGGATAAAATCCAGTTCGGTAGGGTATATTTGACACATGTTTCTGAATAACCTATATTGTTACAAGCCCGACAGCATGTCACTGCGAGCGCCCTTCCCTGCACTTGCTGCAGGGCAAGTGTGCGAAGAAATCGCCTGTGTTGGGGAGGGGCCTGCTTCGAGAGAGAACATCCATCACAAAGACAAGGACATTATGTTATTGGCGGAGAAATGAAATTCAATAAAAGACCCGCATTAACTCCGCGCGAGATTCGCATGCTTGGACTGATCGGCATGGTGACGCTTATCGTTGTTAGCTTACTGATCGGTGCAAATATCGGACTCAGTCGTATCGTCCCCGGCGGAGGCGGTTTTTTCATCGCCTGGAAGGCCTCCAGCGGATTGCTTCTCGATCACATCGAACCTTATGGAGGCGTAATTGCCGGTCAGGTTCAGCAATTGGTATACGGGCGTATTGCGAAGCCCGCTGAGAATCCATATCTTTTGACGGCGCCGTTTTTCCTTTTGCCGGTTTACTTTCCTCTGGCTTTGATTTCGGACCCGGCGATTGCGCGCGGCCTGTGGATGTTTATTTCCGAGGCGGCTCTGTTTACTGCGGCCTGGTTAAGTCTGCGCTTGATCGAATGGACGCCGCGTCGGCCTTTTCTGATAGTCTTCTTTCTTCTTTCGATTTTTTCGTTTTACTCAACCGTGTCCATGTTTGAGGGAAGCCCCGCCGCTGTTTTGGCGTTGCTCTATTTCGGAATTCTGTGGGCCTTTTATTCTGAGCAGGACGAATTGACAGGCGCGTTGCTTGTCTTTTCTTTATTCAAATGGGAAATTGGCTCTCTATTCTTGTTGCTCATCTTCTGGCGGATTTTTGCTGAAAAACGCTGGCGCATCCTGGCCGGATTTGGCATGACGCTCTTTGTTTTGCTGTCTATTTCATTGCTGATCTATCCGGGTGGCAATTGGATTTACCCGATGCTGACGGCTATCCTGGCTATCATCCGTTCAAATTTTGGAATAACAGCCGCCGCGATCTTCGCTCGTCTGTGGCCTGGTTACGGGACGCGCCTGACGCAGATCGTAACCACAGTGACGGTTATTGTGCTTTTTTATGAATGGTATAAAGCGTATAACGCAGACTTTCGCCGCTTTATCTGGGTCGCGTGTCTCACGTTGGCTGCAACGCCTTTGATTGGTTTTCGCACTGAAATGAGCAACCTTGTCGTCTTATTTCCGGGCCTTGCCCTGATCTTCGCCGCCGCGGTTGAACGCTGGCGAATCGGTTACTGGCTCTCAGGATTACTTTTGTTCATTGTTTTTATAATTCCCTGGAGTCTATTCGCACGGGCATATGTTTTGGGCAGTACGCGCGCGCAGGATTTGCTCTTTCTTTTTTATCCGATCTTTGTCATTGCTGGTCTATACTGGACGCGCTGGTGGTTTCTACGCCCGCCGCGCACCTGGCTCGATCACGTCCGCCGCCTCCGTTAACCGCGCTCCACGTTTCGTGCTTTACGCTCCACGCCTCACGCTCTACCACTACTGATCACTGACCACTGACCACTGATTACTGATTACTGATTACTGATCACCGACATGACCTGGCGCACCTATCTTACTCTCGCTCTTCTCGGTTTTGCGCTGTCTTTTGCGATAGCGCAGTTCCAGCATTTCCCCGGCTATCTTGATTCCGATTACTACTTCTCCGGCGGCGTTCAACTCGCACAGGGAAAAGGTTTCACTGAGCCGTATCTCTGGAACTACCTCGACGATCCGCAAGGCTTGCCGCATCCCTCGCACACATACTGGATGCCGCTTTCCTCGATCATTGCCGCGGCGGGCATGTGGCTCACGCATCAAACGACTTATCCCGCCGGACGCCTGGGCTTTCTGCTTTTGGCCGCACTCGTGCCGATGGTCACTGCTGCGCTGGCTTATGATTTCACCAAACGGCGTGAGCTGGCTGTTATCTCCGGTTTGCTGGCTGTCTTCTCGATCTATTATGCGCCCTTCATGTCGGTTACGGATAATTATGGGCCGTATCTTTTTCTCGGCGCGCTTTATTTCCTGACTCTCTCCTCCCGCAAAAGGGTCTCATATTTTATTCTTGGATTGCTCGCCGGACTCCTGACTCTCGCCCGCAGTGATGGACTTCTCTGGCTCGGCATTACTTTCCTCGTCATCTTCTTCCGCTTCCTTTCCGACAAAAAGCCGGGCGCGGCCTCGATCAACCTGCTCCTCGCTCTGGGCGGATTCCTGGCCGTCGCTGGTCCGTGGTTCTGGCGGACATATTCCATCTATGGCACATTCCTCGCCCCCGGTGGAAATTATCTGCTGTGGCTCAAGAATTACGATCAGACTTTCTCTTATCCTGCATCTCAATTGACGATGCAGGCCTGGCTTGCTCAAGGCTGGCCCAAAATTATCAGCACGGACTTCGCGGCTTTGAAGTTCAACCTGCTCAATACCTTTGCCGCTCAAGGCGGGATTTTTCTGTTTCCCTTTATCCTGATTGGACTTTGGCAAAATCGCAAGGATGAACGCATTCGTATTGCGTCCATTGCCTGGCTTGGACTTCTGTTCGTGATGACCGTCGTCTTCCCTTATGCAGGTGCGCGCGGAGGATTTTTCCACTCGGGTTCGGCCATCCAATCTGTCTGGTGGGTTCTCGCTCCTCTTGGCCTTGAGTCCGTCGTTTCCGCGGCGCGCAAACGCAACTTGTTCACGCCTGAGGCGTTCAAGATATTCCGTGTTGTATTGGTTGGCATCACCATCATCATGACGGGTTTGATTATTTATCTTCGTGTTCTCTCCGGTTGGGGAGAGGGGGAACAGAACTATCCCAAAGTGGAGGCCTTCCTCCAACAAAACGGAATCCGCTCCGGCGACGTTGTGATGGTTCGCAATCCACCCGGATATTATCTAATGACGGGTCGCTCTGCGATAGTTGTTCCGGAAGGCAATGAAACAACCATGCTTGCAGTGGCGGCGCGTTATCATGCGCGTTATCTCATCATTGAAGCCGCGGGCGCTTCCGGTCCAATTGAAGCGGTCTACAACAACAAACAAAGCCAGCAACTTCATTATCTAGGTGAACTCGATGACACGCGCATCTTTGAAGTCCAACCCTGATCTTTCAGTCCGTGACCTTGCTTTATTGGCCGCGGCAGTCATCTTTGGCGCGGGCGTATATTTGCTCGCCAGTTTTTTTATTTATCGTATCGGCTTTCCGCTCGATGATTCGTGGATCCATCTCACTTATGCGCGCAATCTCGCATTGTATGGTCAGTGGGCCTTTCAACTCGGCCATCTGTCCGCTGGCTCCACCGCGCCGCTCTGGACGTTTCTTCTCGCGCTTGGTTTCTGGCTTGGCCTGGCCCCATACTTTTGGACTTATCTTCTTGGTGGCTTGGCTCTCTTTGGTCTCGCCGTGTTGATGGAGAAAACCGCGCGCCGATTGATTTCAACTTACAATCCGCGCCTGCCATGCATCGGATTGTTCTTTGCCTTCGAATGGCATTTTCTGTGGGCGTCCATGTCGGGGATGGAGACTTTGCTTCACGCACTTTTGGTGACGTCGGTGCTGGCCGCCTTGATGACAGGCTCGCGTCGTTATCTGACCCTCGGCCTGCTGACTGGTCTAAGCGTTTGGGTGCGGCCTGACGGTTTGACTCTGCTCGCGCCGGTTGTGTTGGTAATTTTCCTCGTCGAGAAATCCATTGCTGAAAAAGGCCGCGCGCTGGTTTTATATTTCATCGGCTTCGGTTCGCTCTTCGTTCCCTATTTGCTTTTCAATCTTTGGCTTTCCCACACGCCTATGCCGAATACCTTCTACGCCAAACAGACTGAATATGCCGCTTGGCAAGCCAGACCAATTCTTGAACGTCTGGCAGACTTGCTCTTCCAATTGCTGACCGGGCCGGGCGTGATCCTTTTGCCGGGT
>JAKAMM010000196.1 GCA_021812905.1 Chloroflexota bacterium
CCTCGTTTGCAAACGAAAGCATGGACCTTTTCCGCGGCGGCGCGTAAGCGAATAAGTAAATCGCTCTGGTATAATCTGGCTCGCAAAATAATCGAATGCAAAATGTGACCCCCGAAATGGGGGTTTTTGGTGAAAAGGTTTCTTCATGTTAGACAAACTGGCTGGAATAGAACAACATTATGAAGATCTCGGAAATGAATTTCTCGAGGTCGGCTCGAACTATCAACGCGCGGCGGAGATCAATAAAGAACGCGTGGATCTTGAGCCGATCGTCAGCAAGGCACGCGAATATCGTCAGGCCATGAAACGCCTGGAGGAAGCCAGGGCCATTCTCGAAGTTGAGAACGACGCGGAATTAAAGTCAATGGCCGAAGCCGAAATCGTGGACCTGACCCCCAAGATCGAAGTTCTCGAAAAAGAGATCAAGGGCTTGCTGGTCCCAAAGGATCCGCGCGATGACAAAAACGTCATCGTCGAAGTCCGCGCCGGTACCGGTGGTGATGAGGCCGCCTTGTTCGCCGCAGACTTGTTCCGCATGTATTCACGCTACGCCGAAGAAAAACGCTGGAAGGCCGAGATCATGTCCGAAAACGCCATTGGCATCGGCGGATACAAGGAAGTTATTTTCGAGATCAAAGGCAAAGGCGCATATTCAAAGTTGAAATACGAATCGGGCGTGCATCGTGTGCAGCGCGTGCCGGCCACCGAAGCGCAGGGACGCATCCACACATCCACCGCCACCGTGGTCGTATTGGCCGAAGTGGATGATGTTGACATCGAGATCCCGGACTCGGATATCGAGATCGAAGTCTATCGCTCGTCTGGCGCAGGCGGGCAGAACGTGCAAAAGAACTCAACGGCCGTGCGCTTATATCACAAGCCGACCGGCATGATCGTCACCTGTCAGGATGAACGCTCGCAGTTGCAAAACAAATTACGCGCGTTGAGCATCCTGCGCGCCCGCTTGTATGAAATCGAAGAACAGAGACGCCGCGCCGAACTCGAAGCCGACCGGCGCTCACAAGTCGGAAGCGGTGAACGCTCTGAAAAAATTCGCACTTATAACTATCCACAGAACCGTGTCACTGATCACCGCATCGGCGTTTCGAACTACAATCTGCCCGCGGTGATGGACGGCGCGATCGAGCAGTTCATCGATGAACTCTCCACGCGCGACGAAGCAGATCGTCTCTCCGCCACTGGCGCAGAAGACGACGAATAAATTTGATGAGACTTGGCGACGTTTTGCAAAACACGGTCGCCCGAATCAAAAGCGACTGGCCTGAACTGGATGCGCAACTCATCCTTGCTCATGCGCTGGACAAACCACGCACATGGATATTGGCTCATCCCGAAGCGCCTCTCACCGCCGCTCAACTGGGCTCCGTTCAACAAGCTGTCTCTCGCCTAGAAGCGGGTGAACCGCTTCCCTACATTATCGGCCGCTGGGAATTCTTCGGCCTGGATTTTGATGTCACGCCGGATGTACTGATCCCGCGCCCTGAGACCGAACTGCTGGTCGAACGCGCGCTCGCGTGGCTGCAATCCACTCCAGAAGCGCAATCGGTTGCAGACATTGGAACAGGTTCGGGTTGTATCGCCGTCTCGCTCGCCGTCCACGTTCCTGAATTGCAAGTCGTGGCAACAGATATTTCATCAAAAGCCCTCGCAGTTGCTCATCGCAACGCACGCAAATTTCACGTTGAACATCAAATTGAATTTGTTGAATGTAACCTACTACCGACCTCCGACAATTTGCCGCCATCATCCTTCGATATGATTTGCGCTAACCTGCCCTACATTCCCACGGAGACGTTGCACAGTTTGATTGTTTATGGACGCGAACCAACTCTCGCTCTCGATGGCGGCGCCGACGGCCTCGATCTTATTCGACGATTGTTGGCGCTTGCTCCAAAATGGCTTGCTCCCGGTGGGCTGATGCTGCTTGAGATCGAATCCACGCTTGGAGCGCCAGCTCTTTCGCTGGCCTGCGATTCGTTTTCAGAGGCCGAGATTCACTTGCGTCAGGATTTGACTAGAAGAGACCGATTGCTCGAAATCCAACTATCAAATATATGACGAGAATGATCACAAAAATTCTTCCCGCTGATTCACTTGAAACAATCCAACTGGCATTGAATATTTTACAGGCAGGTGGACTGGTCGCCTTCCCCACCGACACAGTCTATGGCGTTGGAGTATTGGCATTCAATGGCAAGGCAGTTGAATCGATTTATGCCGCAAAAGATCGTCCCGTTGAAAAAGCTATTCCCATCTTAATTGCTGACATGGATGATTTAACGAAAGTCGCTTCGAGCGTGCCGGATATGGCGAAAAAATTCGCCAGCCGCTTCTGGCCCGGACCTCTAACTCTTGTTATTCCCAAACTGGCGACTCTCCCCGATGCCGTTTCAGCCACCGATACAGTTGCCGTGCGCGTGCCCGATCATCAAATAGCGCGCGCGCTCTTACGAGCCGCCGGACCGATGGCAGTTACATCCGCCAACATCTCAGGCCAATCCAACCCGATCACGGCAGACGAAGTCTTTGCGCAGCTCGGCGGGCGCATCGCGCTGATCATTGACGGAGACCGCACACCCGGCGGAGTCCCATCCACGCTGGTAGATTGTACAGGCGCGCGTCCAATCATCTTGCGTGAAGGGCCAATTTCCCTGCAAGAACTCTTATCTGCAACTTAAGCGTGTCTCAGCCAATCTTTAAACGCATGAATATAATAACTATTGCATTCTCCTCTGAAAACCGCGCGGGACTTGGGCAAGTCTCGATGCGGTTTTCATTTTAAACAATCCCCGCATCTTTCTGCCGGCCGGTCTCCAAAATTCTCTCATGCAATTCTTAGTTCGTATTCAGCTTGCATTCAGGACAAAGAATATAATAATAAGTGCATTCTCCTCACAAACCGCGTACGGGTCAGGGCCGACCCAAGCGCGGTTTGGGTTTTTAGAAGCAAAACCCTGCGAAGGTTCGAACCTTCGCAGGGTTTATTTCATGAAAGCGGCCAGGTCGGCGTTATATCTATATTCAACTCGGAAGCATGACCAAGCGCAAATCTGTAATAACCCGCCGAGGCGATCATGGCCGCATTGTCGGTGCACAGGGCAAGCGGCGGAATGTGAACTTTATATTCTTTTTGATTTCTGAACGTATCGCGCAACAAACGGTTTGCAGAAACGCCGCCCGCCACGAGAATTTCTTTTGCGCCGAATTCGCGCGCGGCCTTCATCGTTTTATTGAACAAGACGTCCACGACCGCAGCTTGAAAAGAAGCTGACATATCTGGCACGGGCAGAGGCCTGCCTTTTGATTCAAAGCCTTTTGCTTCGCGCAGGACGGCAGTCTTGACTCCGCTAAAGGAGAAGTTCCACGTCCCTTCGAGCCAGGCGCGCGGAAACTGAAAGCGCGTTGAGTCGCCGTCTTCTGCAGAACGCTGAACGGATGGACCGCCGGGGTACGGCAGTCCCAACAGCCGCGCGACTTTGTCGAAAGCCTCGCCCGCCGCATCGTCCAGAGTGGAGCCGAGGCGTTGATATATCAAATGATCGGTCATCAAATTAAGTTCACTATGTCCGCCCGAAACGAGTAGAACCATTAACGGGAACTGGGGC
Source organism: Chloroflexota bacterium (assembly GCA_021812905.1). The sequence continues at coordinate 3,627 of JAKAMM010000196.1, forward strand.
TCTTCGGGAATGCTCTCGCCTGCGTTGTAGACCCAGGCCGAATAAAGATGTCCTTCGAGATGATTAACGCCAATCAACGGAAGTCCAGCGCCGATAGATAAACCCTTCGCCGCATTGACACCAACCACCAGCGACCCGGCCAGTCCTGGGCCGCGCGTAACCGCAATCGCGTCAAGCTCACTGAAAGTGAGATGCGCTTTGGATAGAGTCTCTTCAACAACCGGTACGATGGAAAGTACATGCTGGCGCGATGCCACTTCGGGAAAGACCCCGCCGTAGCGCGCGTGAATGTCCATCTGCGAAGCAACGGTGGAAGCTAACAGGGCGCGTCCATTTTCAATAACAGCGCAGGCGGTTTCGTCGCAGGATGTTTCAATGGCAAGGATACGGGCGGAACGCAGAGAGTTCATGGTCTGATAAGAATAAACTTTAAGTTTATAAGATTGTAATACATATAACTTGAGTCAGCAGTCTGATTTTCAAGTATTTGGGAAGATCATAAAAAGGAAATTCATCCTTATTTGCAATTGGTAATATCAATCAGAACACGAAAATCTGCGAGCTCTCCGGTTGCACTGTTATTTTTTTCAAGCCTCTTCATTACTTGAGTACAAGACGCATACAGGCCTTGCTGATAGATAGGCAAGAGATGATCCCAATAACGTTTGTCAATGTAGACGTAATCAAATCCCAGCTTATGCAATTCGGTTGGATCTGGAGCGGCTAAATAAGGAACAAACTGGCTAATGGGAAAACCATCTATGGCGTCAATAGAAAGACGGCCAAACAAAGTCTG
>JAKAMM010000197.1 GCA_021812905.1 Chloroflexota bacterium
GTCATAGTCCCGCGATAAATTACGAACCTTATCAACCGTTGTTTCCTCAATCTTTTCTTCCCACACTTCGGCAAGCCATGAATTGACGAAGTTCATCAACAGCTCGATATAATCTTTTGACTTCAAAAACTCCGACGCAATGTCACTCCATGTCAGCCACGGCGAATAAAGCGAATTGATCCAAAAACCTCGGTGTTTACTTTTTATAAAGTCACCTGTGATCGTTCCGTCATCTTCAATGTCCGCGCCCTCAGGCACCCAATGCCCACGAGGCAATATTTTATTTTTGTGATAATCCTCAATTCGCTTTTTGCAATACACGCACTCATACCAAGCAAGCCGCTCATTCTTTATCTTTTCAGCTGAACGCTCATTGTTTGGCCATTTGATCTGACCAAAAACAAAAACCTGATACTTGCCACAATGCGGGCAAGGCACGTAATACTTCCGCTTATCTGATCTGTCATATTCACGAAATATGTATCCATCGCGGGTTGTAGGCGTTGAAACCTTAATTGTCTTTTTATTCCAAAAAGTTTTCTGCCGCTCGGATGCCAGCTTAATCGGATCAGCCTCACGCCCTGAGAACCTCGGATATTTATCAACCTCATCAAGAAACAAATAGCGAATCGGCCTTGATGCAAGGTCAGCTGGAGAATTAGATCCAGCGAAATAAAGAATCATGCGGTCTAAATGATATTCGAGTTTCGTAATATCATCAGAAACCTCGCTGACGTGCGCCCGTAAAACACCAGCCCCCTCAATCATTGGAAGAACGCGGTTATATGAAACGCTCTTTGCGTCACTTTCACGCGGCAGAACCATGAGCGTGGGGCCCGGATCCTGATCGATTAAATACCCGAGCATGTTATACATACCCTCGGTCTTACCAACCTGCGAAGCCGCCATGACCGTAATTTCTTCAACCAGCTGATCCGTAAAAGCATCCATGATGCCCTTTAAATACGGTGTCCGGCTTGTTTTCCAGCGACCCGGCTCTGCGGATGTTACCGAATTAAGTATTCGATACTGATCCGCCCACTGGCTCACTGTTATCGGAAGCGGCCTCATCCACGCCTGCCGTTCCTGCTGGCTCAATATTTCCTTTTCCGTTTTCAACAGCATCTTTCACTCCTGAGAAGTCATCAACAATTGCGCTGATAACTTCATAAAGTTCCGCTTCAATCTCACGCGGTTCCCGCATCGCGAGTTTAGGCGCCATGATTCGCGGCAAAGACAAAAACTCACGCTTGATCATCGTGATCCGAGCAACCCGCCCTTTTTCAACTTCCTCCCTTGAAACAACCTCTCCTGTCGCTTTCTTTAATTCCAGCTCAAGCATGGTCGCCTTATACTCAAGAATCTTGTCTTCCCAATATTCCTTGCGATCCTTGAATTCATTTAAACCATCCTCATTCCGTGTTACATGCCATGCTTTAATCTCATCAAGGTCATAAAACCCGTCTTTAGTTGTTGGCATGCCGTCTTGCTTCCAACGTTGAACGGTGCGATATGACACATCCATCACCTTGGCAACTTCTTCTATGGTTTTGACAACCGAGGGCGCGAGCGGCTCTGCCTCAAACTGCTCGATCTCAATAATTTCAGATTTGCTCAATGGCTTGCCGCTTTGCATTTTTTCGATTAAATGCAAGTGCCGCTTCTTCCGCGCGATATCAGCCAAGTTTTGTTTCTGATCAGCCATTTAAGATTGCCTTCTTCCCTGTAAATTCTTCCCAACGCCGCACAGCCACATCACAAAATACAGGCTCTAACTCCATTGCGAACACGCGCCTATTCAACCGCTCACCTGCGATTATCTGCGATCCTGACCCGCTGAATGGCTCATAACAGATATCGCCCGGGGTCGTATGCACCCGCATTGGAATTGCGAAAACTTCGGTGGGCTTAACAGTAGGATGATCGAGGCCGGGATTGCGCTTCTTACCTTCCCAGTCAAGCTCCCAGACATCAGTGTGATATTCGGGAGTCGCTGGATCGCCTGACCTTAGAAAATCAACCGTCCACACACTGCCGATAGATTTATTCTTGGGTTTATACTCTGGCCGATGACCCTTGACCCACATTAAAAGACAAGGCTCATGCCTCCACGAATAAAACGAATACGTCAGGATGACGCACGGCTTGACCCAAACAATTTCCTGATGAATTAAAATCCCGAGTTCTTTGCACACGCCTTCAATATCTGACCGCCGCTTGGACGCATGCCATAAATACAAAGCCGTCTTCTCGTGAATGTACTTAAGCCCGACCGTAAAAAACTTCCGCATGAAGTCAACAGCGTCTGGAATATCAATCTCGTGATAAACATTTGACCAATCACGGCCGCCGTTAGGACGATTCGCGCCGGTATAGTCCACGCAATACGGTGGATCCGTAGCCCACAAAGCCGCCTTATGACCATCCATCAGCCGCGCCACATCTTCATCGATCGTGCTATCCCCACAAAGAAGCCGATGCTCACCAAGAATCCAAAGATCGCCTTTTTTCGTGATTGCCTCTTTAGGCGGTTCGGGGATATCATCCGGTAAGGTCTTTCCGATTCCCATGTTCTCGATTTCAAAATCAGCCACTTGCTGGCGTAACTCTTTCATGCGAAGCGCGAGGTATCCTTCCGAATCCTCTGTCCTTAACTTCTCCAAAAGCGGAATCAACGCCGCTGTCCACCGGCCAGTGACTTCTTGAGAATTAAGCGTGACGTTCATGGCCATTTCAGTCACCTCATCCACATCGACCATAATCGCCTCAACACTCTCAACACCCTCCTCCTGCAGAATTTTGAATCGCTGATGTCCTGAAATGATATGCATGTTGCGTTTATTGATCACCAAAAGATCAACCATTCCGAACTTTTCAAGCGACTGCCGCAATCCAGCAAGTGACTCCGGGGATATCTCCCTCGGGTTATACGGTGCCGGTCTTATATCGGACATTCGGACATCGCAAATGTCCGGTTTTACATTGATATTTGCCATCGACATACCTCCATTTTTGACCTGTTCTTGCCCTGTTTTAACGACGGGGTGCGCCTTTCCGAGCGTTTCCCGCCCATGACCCATAAAAAACCGTTTACGACCACGACACGACATTTTGAAAACTTAATATCACTGAAGGCGGTCGCCTCGCCCGACCCGCGGCCGACACCCCCTTCCAAGGACCCGTAAAACTAAAACGTCACGCATACAGTCAGCACCCCCGCACTCAGCCAGTAGACTGCATGGCGCACGTCACCCTGCCATCCATAGACACATGCCGCTAACAAATCGAGCGCGATCAACACGCATGGGAATATCTTTTCCATTACACAATCCTTCCATTGAAGATGCGTACCGCATCGTTAACCTTAAGCCAATAGTCCTTCTCCTCATCTGTGAAGCCTGCCCACATAGCGTCCATGGGTTCAACAACCAAACGGTTGAAGTCTGCCTTGTCCTGATCAGCATTAATACCTTTTGCCATCTTGTCGTTGATCCACCTCGTGCCACCGATAAACCTTTTGTACAATGCCTTGTACCTATCGAAGCGCACCGCCTCGTCCGAGTGAAGATAGTGAAGATTGTTTGTATTTATGCTCATATCTAATTTATTATTTTTTTATTTTTTAGTTCTTTATATAAAGAGAAAAACTTGTTTCACTATCTTCACCACCTGCCCAACTGCTTGTTTGATAAGCATTTGCGTGGTGAAACTTCGATAAAATATCTTCACTTTTCCTTCACTTCTTTCACTCAAAACGGCCTCGGCTCATTAAAATCGGCACTCATTTGATTCTCGCCTGCCTTCAACCCCACCCCAAACCAGTAAAGGTTGCCCTTATCTCCGCCATGAGTGAGCCTGTCCTTCACAAAGCCGCGCTTCTTCATGTAATCAATGAACTCATTGCGGTTGATATAACGCAGACCGTTATCCTTTGCCCATTGCTGAATGTCTTTGAGAATAACCCCGGACTGAACCTTGCAGTCCTGCCCTATCACACACCGCTCTTCAACGTAATTTCCGATCAGATCCGACTCCTCCTGATACTCAGTCGTGGCCGCAACAACCTTGTCCGGCCTGCCTAATCCCTGCTTCTGCCAAGCCTGAAAGCCTTCAACAGCCCAATTCAGAATGCCCTCATATTCAGCCGACAGCTTCTCATCCAGCTTGGGATCTCGTTCTTTCGGCTGAATTACCCGCTCAAACGGAATAGTGACAATACGCCGCCAGATGCCTTTGTCCGTTCCTGAGATATTGGGCTTATGATTTGTTGCGAAGAAAATCTTGAACGTGGCGAAGAAATCGAAATACTCTCTATGCAGATACCTCGCTGATATCGGATCGTCACCAGTCAACTGCTTGATCTGCGCCTCAGCTAAAGCCTTAGATTTCCCTGCCTCGAGCGCGGTAACAAACCGCGTTCCT
>JAKAMM010000198.1 GCA_021812905.1 Chloroflexota bacterium
GGTTTGTGCCAAAGTCCAGTCCGCTGTTCCGCGAAACAGATGACAACATCCCCGGCCCTGCTGATCGGTTTCAAACTCCGGATCCAGTTCCTGCCAAATTCGAGTCGTGTCTCGACGCTGATGCGGGCATCGCGAGTGAGCGCAGCCAGCATGGCCAGCCTGCGGCGCATGTGCGGTTCTTCCACGATGTCACTGCACAGGCCGATAAATAAAACAGCCGATCGGGCGGGAACCGCCGTTTCCCAGATTTGGCGCGCGACCTTGACTTCGTCAATATCGACATTTGGAACCAGAAGCACCAGCCGCCGGATGTTGATACGGTCGTTATTCTGCAGCAGTGTTGATTCCGAAATTACGGTGGATTCTGTGTGCCCTGTGTTTTTGGAGATTTCATCTGGCGGATGAAGAATGGCAATTTCATTTTCCAAAACAGGCATTTCAGATTGAACCTTGAATTTGGACATTGGAGTAGTCATTTTTCTTTGCTCGCTAAAAATGATGATAGCGGTCCGAGATAAAATGGCGACAAAGATTTAGACCAGTTCCATAAAGAACAAATAAAAATGCCCCGTTCAAAGGGGCATTTGGTCTTCAGTTTTGTAATTTATCCGTCGGTCAGAAAACGATAGCCGACGCCGGGTTCTGTGAGAAGATATTGTGGATTATCCGGGTCCACTTCGAGTTTTTTGCGAAGCTGCCGCATGTAGACACGCAGATATTCTATGTGGTCGGCTTCGGCTTCTTCCCAAACGTTTGTGAGAATGCTTTGATGTGTCAGCACGCGTCCGGTGTTGGTGGTGAGATACGCGAGCAGTTTAAATTCTGTGGCCGTTAATTTGACTTCGACGCCTTTGCGCGTGACGATATGACGCGGCAGGTCAATGACCAGCGTGCCGGTTTTTATGACTCTTTCCTTTCGCCCCTGTGCCTGCGCCGAATGACGCAGCGCCACGCGCACGCGCGCCAATAATTCTTCGATGCTGAACGGCTTGCTCAAATAATCATCGGCGCCTTTATCGAGCGCGACGACTTTATCGCGTTCGCTGTCGCGCACCGAAAGCACGATAATGGGAATTTGCGTCCACTCGCGCAGACGGGCGCAGACTTCGAATCCATCCATGTCGGGCAGGCCGAGGTCGAGGATCACGATATCGGGTGGGTTGGCCGCGGCCAGCGCCAGGCCTTCTTCGCCGCGGCTGGCAATCGACACGCGAAATCTTTTCTCGGTCAAGATTGTTCGCAAGGCGCGTAGGATTTGTGGTTCGTCGTCAATTACTAAAATGTGGGGTGAAAGATTCATGGTGTCTCAGATTCGATTGGCAGTTTTGGAGGGGGGGCTCCATCCCATATCAGCGGCAAGGTGAAGTTGAAAGAAAAACCGTCTGGTAAATTTTTTGCCCAGATGTGTCCGCCGTGCGCCTCGATGATTCCCTTACAGATCGAAAGACCGAGGCCGGTGCCCGTAACCCGGTCGGCGGCGGTGACGCGGTAGAACTTGTCGAAGATACGGTCGAGATGTTCCGCGGGAACTGATGGTCCTTGGTTGCGGACTTCCACCAGCATCGAATCATCCTGCTTGCGCGCCGAAATAGAAACGGTTGTGTCAGGCGGCGCATATTTCAAACTGTTGCTGATCAAATTTCCAAAGACCTGTTCCATTTGGACGTAATCCACCGGCACGAGCGGCAGGTCCTCGGGCATGTCGATTTCAAGATGATGATGTTCGGCAGCCTGTCGCATTCTTGAAAGAACGCCTCCCAAAATTTCACCCATGAGATTCCATTGACGCTGCGGTTTCAAAGCGCCGGATTCGATGCGCGACATGTCGAGCAAATTTCCGACCAATCGATTTAAATGATCGGCCTCGTCATCCACTGCGGCAAGCAGATCCTTGCGTGCGGATGATTCCCACTTGACATTGCCTCCACGCAAACTGCTGATGGCAGCTTTGATCGTTGCGAGCGGCGTCCGCAACTCATGCGAGACCGAGGAAAGCAAAGCAGATTTTAAACGGTCGCTCTCTTCCAGGACCTTTGCGCGGGTCGCTGTTTCGGACAGCCAAACCCGCTCGAGCGCCATCGCACCTTGGCTGGCAAACGTCTTCAGCAATCTTTCCTCGGTCGGGTTGATCGCAGTCTCCGCCCGCCACACATGGATTTCGCCAAGCGGGCCTCTTGCAGTTTGAAGCGGGACCGTCCAGTCCGGTTTGCGTTGAACAGGCAATGCTTTTTCTGGAAGCAAAAGTTCAAAAGTTCTTTGACCCTTTATGTTCAACTCCACTTGTTCCGCGCGAAAAGTCTGAAGCGTCTGTTCAGCCACAGCACGGGCAATGGATTGATCATCTTGCAGGCCTGCTAAAGCAGTGGTCAGTTCATAGAGTTGTGTGGCTTCACGTTCACGCGCAGTTGCCGCAGCCAGCCCGCTTTGGGCGCGTCCCACTAATTGGCTGATAGCCACTGCCACGATGAAAAAAACCAACAGCACCAGTAAATCGCCAGTCTGGTGGACTGCCAGTGTGTAGTAAGGCTGTATAAAAAAATAGTTGAAAGCGATGAACGCGCCGAGTGCCGCTACGATGCTGGGGCGCAATCCCCATCTTGTGCTCAAGCCAACCGGCAATAAATACAGAAGAGCGATTAAGGGCGTGTCAAGAACTTCGCGCAGTAATAGAAGAAGCCCCGTTGTAATCGCAATCGTCAATATTACGAGCATATATCCGTAAATTGGATGGAAGAATCGTAAACGGCCCATGTGATTATTATACTTCTGGGAGCTGATGTTAAGGTCGAGAAAGAACCGAAATATTTCTCCGAGTAAAAAAGCGCCTCAATTTGATGCGCGGTTCTGGTAGAGGCGTTGTAATATAGCCAAAAGATCACGATGGGGTAAATTATTTCTGCTCCAACCAAATACTTTTAGAGTTACTTTGCTGCCGGCTTTATGAACCGGCAGCGTTTTGTGCTTGTAGAAATTCTTGACACTTTCTTGACGTCTTTTCCGTTTTTCTTGCGCCCATTTTGACCGCCAACTACATAAACTAAAAGCCAATTGGAGGCACATATGAATGATTTGCTATATCTCGGACTTACCATACTTTTCTTTGCCCTCACTTACGGGTTTATCGTAGTTTGTGACCGGCTGATGGAGGAAGACAAATGAACGCCTTATATCTCATCACAGGCGTCATCACTGTGATCCTGTTCGTTTATCTTGTATTGGCGCTGCTTAAACCGGAGTGGTTCGGATGAATCTCTACAGTTGGCTTCAGCTGATTTTCTATTTTGTGGTTTTGCTGACATTGGCAAAACCGCTCGGCTCGTTTATGGCGAAAGTCTATCAGGGCGAGCGCACCCTTCTGGACCGTGTTCTGGGTCCCGTTGAAAGATTGATTTATCGCCTTTCAGGCGTCAAGCCTGATGAAGACATGAACTGGAAGACTTACGCTATCGCAGTCATGCTGTTCAATGTGCTTGGCTTGATTTTAGTGTATGCCTTGCAGCGTCTTCAAGCCTTCCTACCGCTTAACCCACAGGGGCTGGGCGCGGTCTCGCCTGACTCATCGTGGAATACCGCCGTCAGTTTCGCAACCAACACTAACTGGCAGGGCTATGGCGGAGAAACGACGATGAGCTATCTGATCCAAATGCTCGGTATGACGGTTCAGAACTTCCTCTCGGCTGCGACAGGCATGGCTGTTCTGATCGCCCTCATCCGCGGTATTGCACGTCACACCGCCAAGGGCATCGGCAACTTTTGGGTGGATTTGACCCGTACGATACTCTACATTTTGATTCCGCTTTCGCTTGTGGTCGCACTTGTTCTTGTTTCTCAAGGCGTCGTCCAAACGCTCAGTCCGTACAAAACTGTGGCCTTGCTTCAACCTACAACTGACTCGAATGGCAAAACTGTAACAGAACAAGTTTTGGCCCTTGGTCCTGCCGCTTCGCAAATTGCCATCAAGCAGTTGGGCACGAATGGCGGCGGATTCTTCAACGTCAACTCCGCGCATCCATTTGAAAACCCAACGCCGTTCTCAAACTTTGTCGAGATGCTGTCCATCCTCGTTATCTCAGGCGCGTTGTGCTATACATTCGGAAAGATGGTTGGCGATACACGTCAGGGTTGGGCGCTGTTGATCACAATGACGCTCATTCTTGTGGCCTTCCTGGCAGTAGCAGTCTGGGCCGAGCAGGGAGGTAATCCCGCGTTCACCAAGATAGGTATCGATCAGATACAGACCAACATTAATCCGGGCGGAAATATGGAGGGCAAAGAGACACGCTTTGGCATTGTCAACTCGGCGTTGTGGGCCGCTGTAACAACCGCCGCATCCAATGGTTCGGTCAACTCGATGCATGATTCGTTCATGCCGCTCGGAGGCCTGGTACCTCTTTTCATGATTCAGTT
>JAKAMM010000003.1 GCA_021812905.1 Chloroflexota bacterium
AATACCTTGTAGCCTGTTTCCATATCGCTCAGGATCGTGTCGTATAAAATATTCGTCATGAACGTCAGCATCTTGTTGGCAATCATGTGCCAGAACATTGTCACGCGCCGCGGCCCGCCCAGAAAACGCGAACCATAGACCACATCTGCCGTGCCGTTGATGATCGGCTCAAGCAGGACAGGATAATCGTGGGGGCTGTACTCAAGATCCGCATCCTGGATCAGAATAGCGTCGCCGCGCGCTGCTTGAAGTCCGGTGCGAACCGCAGCGCCCTTGCCCTGATTCCGCTCATGCAGGATGACGCGTATACCTGTTTTGCCATCCAACTTTTTGAGCACGTCGCGGGTGCCGTCCTGGGAACCATCATCTATGACTATGATCTCCCCTGTTAGTTTGGTGGCTTTGACGCGCTTCAAGATTTCTTCGATATTTTTAACTTCGTTATAGACCGGAATAACCACAGATAGCTTCATAGTCCGGTGATTATAAACGAAAAAAAAGCCGGCATTGTGCGCGAGTTTCATCTCTCCAATCGAAATGTGTTTGTCAGGATGTGGTGTCGATTTGCCGTGCTATAATCCGCTTTGTTTGCTGAAATTGTTTTTGATTTCCCCATCTAGGAGGGGATGACGTATGACCAATCTGACTGTTTCATTTATTCCGCCCCAGATCAACAACCTCGAAGATACCGGGCTTTCGTCCCTCTGGCTCCAGGATCTTGTGTTGAAGGTGCTGTATTCGCGCGGTTATCTGACTGGCTTTAAGGTCGCCGAGGAAATCGCCCTGCCTTTTGCCGGTGTAACGGACCAATTATTAATTGCCCTAAAGCAGGAAAAATTCATCGAAGTCAGGTCGTCGCAAGGCGGGTTGGGCGAAGGCGCTTATACGTATGGCATCACCACGGCTGGAAATGTGCGCGCCCGCGAAGCGCTCGACCGCAGTCAATATGCGGGACAGGCTCCTGTGCCGTTCGAAGTCTACAACGAATCCATTCGCCGCCAAAAAAGCGGGCGACTGACGGTAACCGCTCGCACCATGCGTCAGCTCCTTTCTCAATTGGTCCTCTCCGAATCGACCTTCCAGCGTCTTGGCCCGGCACTCAACTCCGGCACGTCCATCTTTATGTACGGCCCGCCTGGCAACGGCAAGACCAGTATTGCGCGCGCTTTTGGCAACCTTGTCCTCAGTCAGACCATGTACATTCCATACGCTCTATACCTTGATGGACAAGTGATTAAGGTTTACGATGCAGTCAGTCATCGTCTGGCTCCCGAAGGAGAAACTAACGGGAGTTCCACGGGCAACCTGCGTTCGAATACGCGTCGCGATCCGCGTTGGGTAAAGATCCGCCGTCCGTTCATTGTTGTTGGCGGTGAACTTACGTTGGAAGGTCTTGATCTGGTTTTCGATGACACACATAAATTTTATGAGGCCCCGTTCCAGGTCAAGGCCAACGGCGGCATTTTATTAATTGACGACTTCGGGCGACAGCAAGTCCGCCCGCGTGACTTGTTGAACCGCTGGATCGTCCCGCTTGAAAATCGTGTTGACTTCCTGCGCCTCCACACCGGACGAAAGGTTGAGGTGCCGTTTGATGTGCTGATCGTCTTCTCGACAAATCTTCCGCCAAAGGACCTGGTGGACGAAGCCTTCCTGCGCCGCCTGCGTCACAAGGTCGAGATCGGCGATCCGTCTTACGAAGAATACCGCGAGATTTTCAAGCGCGTTGCCGCCGATAAAAAGATCGAATATAACGATCAGGGCCTCGCTTATCTTTTGCAGGAATGGTACATCAAACGTAACCGTAAGTTGCGCGCCTCGCATCCGCGCGATCTGTGCGACCAGATCATTGACATTTCATCCTATCTGGCCGTTCCGCCGAGCATGTCGCGCGAAATGATCGACCGCGCCGGGCAAGCTTACTTTGTGGAAATCTAAATCCATTGCGTTTTGCGCTTTTTGTTTTATTTTCGCAAAACGCAAAACGAGAAACGCAAATCATGCTTACCGACATACCTCATCCCATCATCTTCGCCCATCGCGGCGCTTCGGCTCATGCGCCGGAGAATACAATCCCGTCTTTTGAACTTGCCCTCGTCCAAGGCGCAGATGCCATTGAACTAGATGCCAAGCTTACTGCTGATGGGCAGATTGTTGTTTTCCACGACGCGACCGTAGACCGGACCACCGAAGGCGCTGGCCGCCTTGCCCAAAAAACTTTTGCTGAGTTGCGCTCGCTTGATGCGGGCAGTTTCTTCTCGGAGCAATTTCGCGGAACCAGAATCCCGACCCTCGAAGAAGTCTTTGAAACTGTTGGCAAAAAAATATTCATCAACGTTGAACTGACCAACTATGCCACACCGCGCGACGCGCTCGTGGAAAAGGTCTGTGCGTTGGTCAGGAAACATGGCCTGGAGAAAAGTGTGATCTTCTCCTCGTTCTTTGTATCCAACCTCAAGCAGGCAGAGCGTTTCCTGCCGGAAGTCCCGCGTGGATTATTGGCGCTCGGCGGTTGGATGGGCGCCTGGGCGCGTTCCTTCGGTTTTTCATTTGGCGAATATGCCGCATTGCATCCTTATCTGACGGATGTCAACGCGCAACAGGTCAGCCGCGTGCATCAGTTGAAACGCCGCATCCACGTTTGGACGGTGAACAAGCCTGAAGATATTGCGCGTCTCAACACCTGGGGTGTGGACGGCATCTTCACCGATGATCCGCAACTTGCTTTGCGAACAGTGGGGAGGCAGGCGTGATCCCTTGCCAAGGATTGAAGCGCGCTTTTTATGCGTTCATGCTCGCGGCGCTGATCCTGGCTTCGTTCGGCAACCCGCTTCAAGTCCGGGCCCAGACCGCTACGCCTCCGCCATCCGTCCGTCAATTGTTCGATAAGATGACGCCTGAGGAGCGCGTAGGCCAGTTGTTTCTGGTCAATTTCACCGGGAGCGATATAAACGATCAATCTAAAATATACGACCTGATCGTCAATCATCACATTGGGGGAGTGGTTTTGCAGGCTGGTAATGATAATTTTGCTGCCGTGCCGAATACGGTTTCTGCCGCTTATCAATTGATCCAGAACCTGCAACAGATCGAATGGGATAGCTCAATCCGAACTACGACCGATCCTGAGACCGGGCAGTTGGTACAGCACGCTTATGTGCCGCTTTTCGTTGGTATTTCGCAAGAAGGAGATGGTTCGCCCAATGATCAAATCTTAAGCGGCTTGACTCCTTTGCCTTCCGAGATGGCGATCGGCGCCACGTGGAAGCCGGACCTTGCCAACAAGGTTGGCGCGCTGATGGGAAGCGAGCTTTCTGCCCTGGGCGTGAATTTATATTTTGGCCCTTCATTGGATGTGCTCGAGTCTCCGAACCCTTCTGCCACTGGTGATATGGGTACGCGCGTTTTTGGCGGTGATCCGTACTGGGTTGAACAAATGGGAAGCGCTTATGTCAGCGGCTTGCATTCAGGCAGCCTGGGCCGCTTGTTGGTGATCGCCAAACATTTTCCGGGCCGCGGCAGTTCCGACCGTCCGAATGGCGAAGAGGTTGCGACAGTCCGCAAGTCGCTCGAACAATTAAAGCAAGTCGAATTGCTTCCTTTTTTTGGCGTGACAGGTAACGCTCCCTCTGCTGATGCAACTGTGGATGGTTTGCTGGTTTCGCACATTCGTTATCAAGGTTTTCAGGGAAACATCCGTGCCACCACGCGCCCAATTAGTTTCGACGCACAGGCTCTTTCGGCCATCCTTGGCCTGCCGCAATTTTCATCCTGGCACGATAAGGGTGGGTTAATCATCAGCGATGACCTGGGTACGCGCGCTGTGAGTCAGTTTTATTCCACGGGCACGAGCTTTCAGGCGCGTACCGTAACGCGTGATGCTTTTGTGGCTGGAAATGATTTGCTGTATCTTGGCAATATTGTTTCCAGCGACGCCCCGGATACTTATTCCACTGTTGTTGATATCCTCGGTTTCTTTGCCCAGAAATATCGAGATGACCCTGCCTTTGCGCAGCGTGTGGACGCAGCTGTCCTGCGCATTCTGACGCTCAAGCATCATATTTACAATGTGTTCACCATTACCAATGTGCTCGTGCCTTCCTCCAATTTGGATGCGCTCAATCAATCACAGGAAGTAACCTTTGAAGTGGCCCGTCATGCCGCCACGCTCATCAGCCCCGAGCCAAAAGATATCGCAACAGTCTTTCCGAACCCGCCGCAAGTTCGCGACCGGCTCATATTTTTTACTGATTCTACGCAAGTCCAACAATGCAGTACTTGTCCGACTCAAGCGGCGTTACCTTTTGATGCGTTTCAGAATGTGGTCGTTCAACTATATGGTCCGCAAAGCGGTAATCAGACATCTTCATTTCGTTTGTCTTCTTATACCTTGAGCGATCTCTCCAAGTATCTGGATGGAAAAAGTCCGCCCTATCTTGAAGATGACCTAATCCGTTCCGGTTGGATCATCTTCTCGCTGACTGATAACAGCAATGGCCAGCCGCAAGTGATCAGCCGTTTTCTTTCCGAGCATCAGGATCTATTGCCCAATAAACACGTTCTGCTCTTTTCGTTTGGCGCGCCATATTATATGGACGCTACCGACATCTCGCGTCTCGACGCGTACTATGCGCTTTATAGCAAGCAGCCGCCCTTTATTGATGTGGCTGCGCGGCTGCTCTTTCAGGAACTGACTCCAACCGGCGCCTCGCCAGTTTCCATTTCGGGACTGGGATACGATTTGATCTCGGTCACCACGCCGAATCCAAACCAGATCATCGCGATCAACCTGGATCTGCCAACTGCTCCCGTTCCGACAAACGTTCTCACCCCTGAGCCGACTCCCGTTCCGCTCTTCAAAATTGGCGACACAATTGCACTTCGAACGGGAGTGATCGTTGACCATAACGGCAATTCGGTGCCGGATGGCACTGTAGTACATTTTTTCATGACATTGACCGGGGAAGGCGGCGGAGTTTTGCAGCAAGCTGACGCAGTTACAACGCAAGGCGTGGCGCGCGTATCCTTCGGCCTTGATAAACCCGGTCTGCTCCAGATCCGCGCTTCAAGCGACCCGGCCACTATTTCTGAAGTTTTGCAATTGGATGTTTCCAGCGCAGGCCAGCCCGCGGCGGTGACGGTCATCATTCCGCAATTGACTCAAGCGGGCACACCGCAGCAAGCGAAAACCCCTCAACCTCAACAAGATGACTTTGTCACTCCACAAGGTTCGCCGCGCTTCACAGCCTGGTTGCTGACCATGCTTTTGCTCATCACCGGCTCTGCACTGGTTTTCTGGGCGGGCATCCGCTTAGAAAGCACCCGCTGGGGAGTTCGCTGGGGGTTATGTGCGCTGGTGGGCGGTTTGCTGTTTTATAACTACATTGCGCTTGGATTACCCGGCAGCGCAGAGTTCGCCGCTTCAAGTGGAATTGGCGGGATATTAAGTGCGACTGCAATCGGATTGTCTTTTGGTTGGGGGGCCGGTTGGTTCTGGTCGCGCCGAGAGTGAGATAAAAAGATGCCGAAATAAAAGAGGCGGCCATTGATGGTTCGCCTATTTGCATTAATGCGTCAGGGTGGCGATCAGGCTCAAGAGCAGAAGCCCGGCTGAGGTCCACACAAGAAGCGTATCTGCTTGATGGCCGAAAATTTCTAGCCGCGGGATGTCGAATGCAGATTGCGAGGGGCGCGAGCGTGTCGGTATCTCGTGACCACTGAATAAATAATCGCTGAACGCTTCAATGGAATTTGGGCGTTCATCCGGATGCAGAGCCATGGCCCATAAAATTGCTTTTTCGGTGCGCGGGCTGATGGATGGATTGATTTGGCGCGGCGGTTGCAGGCTTTCGGGGTGCAGGAAACGTTTGCGCGCGTCGGCGGGAGGTTCGTTGGTAAGCAAGTGATAAAGCGTCGCGCCGAACGAATAGATATCAGAGCGCGCGTCGGTGTGAGCTTCGTCAGTACCGTATTGTTCTATCGGCGTGTAAAGAGCAGTGCCTTGTCCTTGAATGACCGTGATGGTCACTTCTTCAGGAGCAAGAATTTTTACGAGTCCGAAGTCCACCAGTTTTAGCAGGCCCGTTGGCGTGATCTTGAGATTGCTTGGTTTGATATCGCGATGGACGATGGATGGCTGCTGGTTATGAAGATAGGCCAGCGCGCCGGCAAGTTGACGAGTCCAGTCGAGCACATCATGCTCTGACAGAAATCTTTTTTCGCGGCGGGCGTTGAGCATCATGGTGCGAAGATCGTCGCCGGGGACGTAATCCATGACGAGATAATCACGCGTATCGTGGGAGAAAAAATCCGAGACTTTGGGAAGGTTGGGGTGGTCGAGACGCGCGAGAATAGTTGCCTCGCGCAAAAATTGCTGGCGGGCTTCTTCGCGGATATCGTCCGAGAGGCTGCGGTCATACTCGACTTCCTTGAGCGCGCAGACTCGTCCTACCAGCCGCAGGTCGTCGGCCAGGTAGATCGAGCCAGCGCCGCCTTGTCCGATCTGTTCCCGGATTTTGTAGCGGCCGCGCAGGACCTCCCCGTTCTTTAGTGTTGGGGACATCTTCTCCTTCTTGCAGGTGATCTGCGCATTTTATCTCGGCGTGGGATTCTGCACAGAAACAGGATTTATGCTATATTATAAACGTCTTTGGTATCTTTTCAATAAAGCGGGTGTGGGGGTGTTTTGGGCGGGCCTTGCCCGCCCAAAACACCCCCACTTCCCCCTTCTTTTTGAGAAGATACCGTCTTTAGTTCTGATTTTATTGCCAGGCAGGTTGAGGGTTTGATATGGATCATGTTGAAGAATTTCCAATGCTCGTAGCGCAGGAAGGACCGCTCAAAGGATTGCGCTGGCCTTTGAACCGCCCGATCGTGCTTGGGCGCGAATCGACCTGTGACGTTGTCATCGCTGACCGGCAGGTTTCGCGTTTTCACGCGCGCCTCACGCCGACCGCCGAGGGGATCGTGCTTGAAGACCTCGGCAGTAAAAACGGGACGCATCATAACGGCAGCGCGCTTTCCACGCCTGTCATGCTGCAGGATGGCGATCTAGTGCAGATCAGTTTCGTGCAGCAATTCTTATTCTTCACATCTGACGCCACCATGCCGTTAACGGAGGGCGCAGGCAAACCCGGGCGTTTGATGATGGATCAAAAATCCCGCCGCGTGTGGGTTAATCAACAGTTGATCGTCCCGCCGCTTTCGGCCCAGCAATTCAAATTATTGTGGCTTCTTTATGAAAGCGCCGGACAGGTCATCAGCCGCGCGGATTTGGTGGCAGTGGTGTGGGGTGAAGAGCAAGCCATGGGAGTCTCAGACCAGGCGCTGGACGCGCTCATCCGCCGCCTGCGCGAGCGGCTGGCCGCGCTCGACCCAGCGCAGAAATATATTGACACGGTGCGCGGTCATGGCGTGCGGTTGGATAATCCGCCTGCATAGTTGAATAAACCCTAAGGGTCCATACAGACCCTTTAGGGTTTATAACCTATATATTTTCATGGCTGAAAACAAACTTCCTTTGGATTCAATTTTGCGGGGGGATTGCGTCGAAATCCTTAACTTGCTTCCTGAAAAATCCATTGACTTGATCTTTGCCGACCCGCCGTATAACCTGCAGCTCTCGCGGGAGCTTTATCGACCCAACATGACGAAAGTGGACGCGGTGGATGATGACTGGGATCAATTTTCCGATTTTGAACAATATGACAAGTTCACACGCGAATGGCTCTCAGCATGCAAGCGTGTATTGAAAGACACGGGCACGCTCTGGGTCATTGGCTCGTATCATAATATTTATCGTGTCGGCTCAATTATGCAAGACTTTGGATTTTGGTTTCTCAATGATGTGGTATGGATCAAATCCAACCCGATGCCGAATTTTCGCGGCGTGAGATTTACCAATGCGCATGAGACTTTGATTTGGGCGCAAAGGAAACAGGGTGCGAAATATACTTTCAACCACCACGCCATGAAATCTCTCAACGATGATCTTCAAATGCGAAGTGATTGGGAGATTCCGATTTGCAGTGGAAAAGAAAGAATAAAAACAAACGGGCAGAAGGCTCACTCGACGCAGAAACCCGAAGCTTTATTATATCGGGTCATACTTTCGAGTTCAAATCCGGGTGACGTGATTCTTGATCCATTCTTTGGAAGCGGTACGACGGGCGCGGTGGCGAAGAAACTGCATCGCCATTGGGTTGGAGTTGAACGCGATGCAACTTATATAAAAGTCGCAAATAAACGCATCGCCTCCGTGGACCCTGGACCAGATTCAGATGAACTATATTTTTCCCCATCCCGCCGCGACCGTCCGCGTGTGGCGTTCGGCAAGCTGCTCGAAGCAGGATTGATTCAACCGGGCCAGGAATTGTTCTTCGGCAAAAAGAAAAACAAAGTTGCCATCGTCCGCGCGGATGGACAGATCAAGTGCGGAAAAATAGTCGGCTCGATTCATCAGGTGGCGCGCAACCTGATGAACGATACGCCCTGCAATGGCTGGGAACACTGGTTGTATGAAGATGAGGCCGGGAAACGGAAGCCGCTCGACGTCCTGCGCGAGGCGTATTTGCTGAATCGCTGAAAATTCAAAATGGGGGATTGAATCTGATTTTCATTTCGAGTACCATATTCAAAATCTTGAAAAAGGAAGATCATTTGAAATCCTCGCTTCGCACATCCTGGGGCTGGCTTCTCGGACTCTACACCGTGGCGGCCTTTATTGAAACGGTTTTTTGGGGACAGATGACTGCTTTCACACCGATCTTTCTGCGCGACCTCGGCATTTTGCAAACCGATGTTCCGCGCTGGGTGGGGATGATCGCGGCCATTGTCGGCGCGGCGGGGATTCCTTTTCTGCCGTTTTGGGGCGCACTGGCTGACCGCTATTCGCGCAGGCCAATGATCGTGCGTTCTTTCGTGGTTTATCTTTTGGCCGGAATCATTGCCGTGCTGGCCGGAAATGTTTGGGTCTTCGTCATCGGGCGTTCGTTGATGAGTCTTTCGCTTGGCAACAGCGGTTTGATGCTGACCACGCTCGCTGAACGCACGCCTGCCAACCGTCATGGACTGGCGTTCGCCATCATGAACAGCGCGGGGCCGATTGGCGCATTTATCGGTCCATTGCTCGGCGGCCCGGTCGTTGACCATTTTGGTTTTCGAACTTTGATGTGGATCAACACCGTGTTGATGATCATCGTGGTGCTGGCGCTTTCGCTCGGTTACACAGATTCGTATCGCGGAAAAAGCCAGGCTCCGATTTTGAGCATGGCAACGGATTCCATTCGAGTCTCTTTTCAGGCCGGACGTTTACGCACTCTGTTCTTTGCGTTCTTTTTGCTCTACGCGGGCTGGATGCTTGTGTACTCATATTTGCCGGTCGTCATAACCGCGCTTTATAAAGGCGACAATCCCGCTTCGGCCATCGGCTACGTGCTCGGCGCGGGTGGAATGTTTGCGATGATCCTTGGCCCCATCTTTGGATCACTGGCTGACCGTTTTGGCTTTTGGCGGATTTTGATGATCGGTGCCGCGTTCGAGACGGTCCTTTGGCTCGTTCCTTTCTGGACCCGAAGCCTGATTCCATTTGCGATCATTATCTGCGTCGTCAGCGGACTCGCATCCGCAGTGTTCTCGATTTCTTTCAACGTGCTGTCTTCGTCCGCGCCCGAAAACATCCGCGGACGCGTAATGTCTTTTGCATACCTTCCGGTCAATTTGGGATTTTCCATGGGCCCGGCCCTGGGTAGTCTTTTGGTTGGACTCAACTTATTTTATATTTTCCCCGCCGCGTTTGTTTTTACGGGGCTGGGTTTGTTTGTTTTAAATATTGCCCGCAACCAACCCGCGCCATCGGAGGCTGTGAGTGTATAGTCTGTATAAAAATTATCGGCGATGAGTAGGACTGGTCATCATCGCTTTTATTGTGTTGCCGATGATTATCGACCCATTAAAAAAATAAGCCCCGAAGGTATTTGAAACCTTCGGGGCATTTTGGTTATCCCATCATTTTCTTCTTCATCGAAAACTTCAATGCAACTTTGAATACCATGCCAAGTTTTTCAGACAATGCCTTGGCTTCGGCGTTGCCTTGTCCAGACGCGGCGTCTACCTGTGCGACCAGGCCGTTCAGCGATTCCATAAACGTGTCATTGACCAGGTCCGCGTTGTCAGCCAGCATCTTTTCAACGCCTGCTTCATTGGGAGCGTCCAACAATTGCTCAACAAAAGCGACTTCGGGCGGCGCGGATGCGGTCTGCAGAATTTCCAGCATCTTCTGAAGTTTGCCCATGCGGGCGTAGTCGTTCGTTTCAGATGCCTTCTTCAACATGCTTTGCGCGATCTCCACCGCGTCCTGTGTGAACTGGTCGAGATTTTCCTGCGTCGCTTTGGCGATGTCATCCTGTTGCAGAAGTTGCTCCACAAAATCCTGCGCCTGTTTGTAGCGCGCTTCCATTTGCTTGTCGATCTCGCTTACGAGGTTGAGCAACTTCTCACGCAGGCTTTCAAGCTTTTTCTTTTCATCGCCCGCGGCCTTGTCGATCATCGAGGTCAGGTTTTGGAAGAAGGTGTAATCCATGCCGTTGCGGGCGAGGGATACGTACGCTTTGAGACGCGCCTCGCTCGGAGCCTGGATCATCATCTCGAGCAGTTTCTCGCGCGTCAGGCCTTTCCCCGCCTCTTGCAGGGACTTTGCAGCAGCTTCCATATCTTTTAGCGATTCCTGCAACTGACGGCCATACTCGGTCTCCGTCAGCAATTGTTTTTGCAGGTCGGACATCTGGCGGGCGAGTTGCTCCTGTCCGCTTTGGGACGCAGCCTGGCCGAGCCGTCCGAAGAGGGCGAAGAATTGCTCGTCGATGGAGGCTGCGTTCTGTTTAATGAGCTCCGCTCGAACGTCCGGTGAAGATGCTTGCAGGAGTCGGTCTATCAGGTTGAGTTTTTCCTGCTGGGACTTGATCATCTGCGGCGTGATGCCGTCCTTGCCGAGGATGGTTTCCATCATCGACTCGAAGGTCAGGTTGGCCATCGGCTTGAACAGGTAGGCCTTGCGTTTTTCGGAGGGTAGGCGGTTCGTGATTTGTGTGATCAATGGCCCAATGAGTTTTTCCTGCTCGTTGAGCGGCATTCCCAATTCGGGCGGAAAGTAGGTCAGCAGAAGTTCCTTGTCGGCATCGTGATAGACGATGGGCGTGGCGAGGCGGCCTTCGTATCCGCAATACTGACAGCGTGCCATATTCGAGACGCCGCCCAGCAGGCGTTGTTTTGCGCCGGGGTCGGCAGTCACATCAAAGAGTTGTTCGACGTTGGCCGGAATGATTTGTTTACAGCGAGGACAGGAGATTTGAGTTTGTGGCATGTATGATTTCCAAATTATTTAATGATGTCATTGCGAGAAGCTGCTTCACAAGCGACGAAGCAATCTCATCTTATCAGGAGATTGCTTCGTCGGGAAGAGCGCCCTCCTCGCAATGACATTTATCCAACTAATTCTTCCAACCGATCAATATAACTTTCCATCACGGCGAAGGTTTCTTCGACAGGCTTGGGCGTTGACAAATCAACGCCGGCTTTTTTGAGCACATCCAGCGGGTAGACCGACGAACCGGATTTGAGGAAGCCGAGATAATCTTCGACCGCGTTGGGCTCGCCGCGCAGGATGCGGCCTGAAAGCGCGTGCGCGCCTGATATGCCGGTGGCATATTGATAGACATAATAATCAGAGAAGAGATGGCCGAACGTTGACCAAACCATCCCGACGCGTGGCCGGTCAACTTTTACTTTAGGACCAAAGCCCTCGGTAAAGAGGTCCGCCATCAGTTCCTGCATTGAGTCAGCAGTCAGCGGTTCGCCGCGTTCGACGCGTTGGTGAGTTTCGAGTTCAAAGCGCGCCAGCGTCGGCATCTGGAAAAAGTAGCGGAAGAAATTCCCGCCGACCGCTTCCTCGATCAATGCGATCAGGAAGTTTTTATCGGTGATGGTCTTGAGCAAATGTCCGCGCATCATGGCTTGATGGAAGTTGGACGCAACTTCCGCCACGAACAGCGAATAGCTGGAATAGGTGAGCGGCTGGTTCTTCCATGTGAGATATGAGTGCATGGAATGTCCGAGTTCATGCGCCAGCGTGGACATGCTTCCGACTTCATCGGTGTAAGACATCATGATGAAGGGAAATGTGCCGGGCGCGCCGTACGAGAATGCGCCGTTCTGTTTGCCTTGATTTGGATACACATCCACCCAGCGATCTTTCAGTGCACCCTGGCGGATCGTGTCGGTATATTCCCTGCCCAGCGGCGCGAGGCTATCGCAAATTAACTCGACCGCTTCTTCAAAGGCGATCCTCGGTTTCTTTTTGGTGATGGGCGCCCACATATCGTAATAAGTAACTTCGCGCAAACCAAGCGCCTTGCGGCGCAGTTCAAAGTAGCGATGCCAGACGGGCAGTTTCTTCTTGAAAGTGTCGATCAGATTATGGAAGACCTCAACGGGCACATTATTGCTGAACAGCGATGCTTCGAGCGACGTCTTGTGTTTGCGGGCGCGCATGGAAAATACATTGCTCTTGATGGATGTGGAAAGATTGGCAGCCAGCGTGTTCTTGAATTCCAGGTGCTTGTCCATGTAACTTTCGAACGCGGTTCGGCGCAGCTTGCGGTCGGGATGTTCCATCAATGCGGTGTGGAAGTTACCTTGCGTGACTTCCACTTTTTTACTTTTGCTGGTCAACGCAGGTTTGAATTTAAAATCGGCATTGACCAGCATGCTGGAGCTGTCCGAAGCGCCGCTCAACGGGTCGGCTAACATGCCGAGGATTTCCTCCACTTCCGCCGAGCGGACGTGTTCATGCTGGCGGAAGATGTCGTCAATGCTGTGACGATACTCTGCGAGGATGCCGTTGCGGATCATCCATTCGTCTAATTTGGGCTTTCCGATTTGCAGTAATTCGGGGTTGATAAAGGAAACTGTCCCGGCGACTTGACCGTACATGCCCTGTGCCTTGCCGTACATTGCGGCGGCTTTCTGATTGGTCGTGTCCACGCTGTAAGAGAAAGCCGCGTACATAAATACTTGCTGGACGCGCTTCATCAACGCATCCACGGCTTTCAATGTGTCAATCAGAGTTTCAGGGTCTTCACCCAACTTGCCTTGAAATTTTTTTATAGCGGGCAAATCTTTTAGAACTCTCTGGACTTCAGCCTCCCATTCCTTCGGAGACTTGAAGACGCTTTCAGCATTCCACGTATATTTTTTAATTACCTTACTTCGAGGAGGAATTGAAGTTGCCATAAAAGTCCTTTCGTTATTTGATTTTACCATTCGATATGTGTAGGGGCACAGTGCCTGCCCTGAACTTGTCGAAGGGTTGCTGTGCCCTAGGCGGAGCAGGGCTCTGTCCCTACGCGTTATCTCGGAAGTGAGAAACAAATCCTCGCACCGGAATCCGGTTTCGGGCGCTGTGCAGCGACCAAAGGGAGTGTCGAAGCATCCGCCCAGATGCGTCCGCCGTGCGCCTCGACGATGGCACGCGCCAGATAGAGTCCCAGTCCAGCGCCTTTCGTCTGCTTGACGGCATTCGTCGAACGATAAAAGCGGTCGAAGATGTGTGGCAGGTCGCGCGCGTCGATGCCCGGGCCTTCGTCGCTGACACACACGATGACCTGTTCGGGCCGCGCGGTTCCGCTGATCTTGATCTCACCTTTGGATGCATACTTGAGCGCGTTCGATACAAGATTGATGAGCACCTGTTCGAGGCGGGTTTCATCGCCGACGATGACGGGAAAATTTTTCGGGAAGTCGGTGACGAGTTTATGTTTCGGAGCCTGCGCTGAAAATTTTTCGGTCACGCGGGACGCCAGAGCGGGGAACGATACATCGGCCTGATTCAAGCTGAGGCCTCCGGCTTGCAAACGCGAAGCATCCAGCAGATCATCGATCATCTTCGACAAACGATCCGCTTCTTCTTCGATGACGGCCAGGCTGTCGCTGATCACGGCGCGATCCCATTTGGCATCGTCGCGCCGCAGTGTGGACGCGTATCCTTTAATCAGCGCAACCGGTGTGCGTAATTCGTGGCTGACGATGGAAATAAAAGTCGACTTGATTTCTTCAGCGGTGCGGAAGTGGGTAATGTCGCGCACGCTGACGATGACATTGCGAAGCTTGCCGTCCTCTGATAGAAGCGGCGCATACGTCACGCCGACGGGGATGGGAGGCGGAAGCGGCCGTTCGAGATCACCTTCGACATAAAGCGTGGCGTTTGGCGTGAGCGGCCAGCCGTTTTGTTCAGCTTCGTCAAGAGTCCTGCCTTGCGGTTCTTTTTTCCAGCGGATGACTTCGCTGTGATGTTTGCCGACGATTTCATTGCGTGATTGCCCCAACATTTTTTCAAAGGCGGTGTTGCATCGTTCGACGGTGTGATCGCCTTTGAGAATTAAAATGCCGTCTGCGGCGGAGTCGAGAAGCGCATCGAGACGTTGTTTCTCGTAGGAAACCTGTCCGTAAAGTTGAGCGTTATAAACTGCGACTGCGGCCTGGTCCGCAAATGATTGAAGAAGCACGCGGTCGTTGGGAGTGAAGAGATCGGGGTAGTTACGGAAAATGAAAATCACGCCGATGACCTGTCCATGCGCGGCGAGCGGCAGTCCCGTGCCGTTGAGCAGACCGAGTGTCGCGGTGTAAGTCAGCTCTTGCAACATGCGGTTGAGTTCACGCACATCCAGTTCACGGACTTTTTCTTCGGCGAGTAGTGGTTCGAGATAACTTAAGAATGCGGGTTGAATCCTGTGGGCGGCAGCCACATGCCAAGCTTCAGGTTGTTTCAACGCGATAAGCCCGGCCTGTCCGGCCAGCATTTCGATGGAGATGCGCAAAATGCGCGCCAACAGTTTCTCAAGGTCAAGTTCCTGAGTCAGCAGGCGGGCAATTTCGAGCAGGTAATCGCGTTGGCGGACGCGGAAGTCAGGGAGCATGGAGAGATTTTATCACTGGCGTTTTTGTGAGGCTATATGAGTTCTATTAACAAATACATCTCACCGATGTAAATCAGTGAGATGTATAAGTCATTTAAATTGCGACAACCTTACCTCATTTCTTTTTCTGCAACCCCGATCACTTCTTCGAAAATCTTCAATCCTTCATCGATCTCAGGCTTTGAGATGGAAAGCGGCGGCGCGATGCGGATGACACTCTTGCCGCACGACAGCATCAGCAGGCCGTGTTCGAAAGCCAGCTCAACGACGCGGTCGGTCAATTCCTTGGCAGCTTCTTTTGTGTCGCGGTCCTTGACAAATTCCACGCCGATCATCAGACCCTTGCCGCGTACTTGCCCAATGCTCGGATGACGCGCCTGGATTTCCTCCAAAGCGTCCATCGCATACTGGCCGACTTCCGCTGCGTTCTGCATATATTCTTTTCCGATCAAGTCTATGGTCGCCAAAGACGCGGCACAGGAAATCGGATTTCCTCCGTAGGTGTTACCGTGCGTGCCAAGTTCCCAATCCATGACTGATTTGCGGGCGATGCACGCGCCGAGCGGCATGCCCGATGCGATGCCTTTGGCCGCCGTGATCATGTCCGGCTCGACGCCGAAATGTTCAATGGCCCACCATTTGCCGGTGCGCCCCATGCCGCATTGGACTTCGTCCAAAATCATGAGAATGCCGTGTCTATCGCACAACTTTCGCAACGCCGGATAAAAGTCATCTGGCGGAACAATATATCCGCCCTCGCCCTGAATCGTCTCAACCAGAATTCCAGCCACATCCTTCGGCGGAAGAATTTGATTTAATATGTCTTCTTCAATATAACGAACGACTGCTTCGCCGTAACCTTCGCCCTTGCGGCGTTCGAGTACCGGGCGGTATGGATTGGGAAATGGCGCGTGCGTCACGCCGTTCATTAGTGGATAAAACCCGCTGTGATATTTGGCCTTGCTGGCGGTGAATGTCACCGCGCCCATTGTGCGTCCGTGGAAGGCGCCGGTAAAACCGATAAAGTTCGAGCGCTTGGTGTGATAGCGCGCCAGCTTGATGGCGGTTTCCACCGCCTCCGTGCCGGAGTTGGTCATGAATGAAAGCGCGTCCTCCTCAAAGGGCGCAATCTCATTTAGTTTCTCAGCCAGTTGAATCCATTTCTCGTGATAAAAATCTGAAGAAATATGAATGAACTTCTCAGCCTGTTCCTGAATGGCTTTGACTACTTTAGGATGTGCGTATCCGGTCGATACCACTGCAATGCCGCCCATGAAATCCCAAAAGCGGTTGCCGTCCACGTCCCACACTTCTGTGCCTTTACCATGATCCATCACGAATGGATAACCGCGCGGATACGAGGGCGAAATCACTTTATGATCGCGTTCGATCAGTGCTTTGGCTTTGGGGCCGGGCAGATTTAATTTGGTCATACACTCTCCTTGTTTGCAAATTGCAGCTTCAATTGCGCCAGGGCCAGCGCACCAAGCAGGCCAGCGTCATCACCTAAGGCGGCCATTTCAATTCTTAGATCTTCAAGATAGCGTGGGTGAAAGACATGCTTTTGAAGGCTGATATGGAATGGGTCGAACAATAATGGGCCGACCTGCGAAACTCCCCCGCCAAAGATAACGATGGATGGATCGAACGTGTGTAGGAAACTTGCGACGCCGATGCCGAGATATTCACCCGCACGCTGATATGCAGACTTCGCCAGTTCGTCGCCTTGCATGGCGGCATCCGCCACCTGACGCGCCGTCAGATTCACATCACGCTTCAAGCTGGACCTCGCGCCGGATTCCATTTCACTGAGCGCGTATCTGACGATGGCTGGTCCCGACGAGAAAGATTCAAGATGGCCGTAGAACCCACAGGAACAAATCGGCCCGTCCGGGTCGATGATTACATGACCGAGCTCGGCGGCCATGCCATGAGTTCCCTGCAGAAGTCGGTCGTTGATGATGACACCACCTCCGATCCCAGTGCTGACCGTGAGGTACAGCACATCATGATGCCCTTTGCCCGCGCCAAACTTCCATTCACCAAGCCCCGCCAGATTCGCATCATTATCAAGGAATACAGGGATTTTGAAATAGTCCGAAAGTTTCGGCACAAGCGGAAAGTTGTGCCACTCTTGGATATTTGGCGTGGCCAGGATGTAGCCCGAGTGAGGGTCAAGCGGTCCTGGCGATGCGACTCCGATCACAGCAACGCTCCCGTCTTTTGGCCAAACGGATTCAATGACTTTGACAAGTCTTTCGTAGACCCCCGGTTCATTTGCCTGAGTTTTGACGCGCTGGTGGTGGATGGGCTGGGTGTTGTCTGATTCGTAAGCGGCGGCGCGCAAGTGCGTTCCGCCTATGTCTACTGCGATAATTGAACCCATGAGCGCAATTATACCGTAACCCATTTGACCAGCCTTTATTTTGCGCATCGTTTATGACGATATGGGAAATGAAAAGGTTCAAAATAAAAAGGTTCAGTTGACTCTTGTCTCAAACACTGCTAAACTCCTTCGCGTGAAAGAAACTCATCAATCCTTCTTGCAACGATTTAGGCAAGGCTTGCAGCTATCCTTGCGCTGGTTCCTGCCCGGGCTGGGCATCAAGCGTTGGATGGTAATGATTTTATTGGGGATTACCATGTTGGGCGTGGGACTTGGCATCTTCCTGCTCAACATTTATCGTACCGATACAAGCAACCCGACGGTTTTGTTTTTTCTTTCTTATGCATCCCTGCGTTTTTTGCCGCGCATGATGCGGGTCTTAATTTTCGGCTCGCTTGGAATCGGCTTTGTGGTTTATGGGATCTGGGGATTGAACCGTGCTTTGCTTCGGCCATTTCTGCGGCCAGGACGCGCGGTCGTTGACCAGATCGCGGACTATCGCCGCCGCGAACGTGGACCGCGTGTGGTGGCCATCGGCGGCGGGCATGGGCTGTCCACGCTCTTGCGCGGACTCAAAGAGCACACTCGTAATCTCACGGCGGTCGTCACTGTGGCAGACGATGGCGGTTCGTCGGGACGTTTGCGCGAGAGTCTTGGCATTCTTCCACCGGGTGATATCCGTAATTGTCTTGCGGCTCTATCCAACGATGAAGCTTTGCTGGCTCAGCTTTTTCAGTATCGTTTCAGCGGCGCGCCGGGATTGGAAGGTCACTCGTTTGGAAATCTGTTCATCTCCGCCTTGACCGAGATCACAGGCAGTTTTGAGGAGGCTGTGGCCGAGTCTGGTCGGGCGTTATCGGTGAGTGGACGCGTTTTGCCATCTACGTTGCATGATGTTCGTTTGGTGGCAGATGTCCGTTTGCCGCATTTAGTTAACGAGGTCAGGGTTCAGGGCGAAAGTAAGATCCCCGAAATGGCGGGACGAGTCCGAAGGGTCTGGTTGGAGCCGAACAACCCGCCTGCATTTCCACCGGTCCTGCAATCCATCCTGAGCGCGGAGTTGATCGTGATCGGTCCAGGCAGTTTGTACACGAGTCTTCTGCCAAATTTGCTGGTCCCCGATTTGCTGGCTGCGATTCATGCCAGCCGTGCCATCAAAGTTTTTGTTTGTAATATCGCCACTCAGGCGGGCGAGACAGACTCGTATTCCTGCTATGATCATGCGCGCGCGGTGGAGCAGCACATCGGTGAGGACTTGTTTGATGTGATATTGTGCAATGAAAATTATGAAGGCGATCCCGGCGTCAACTCGGAGTGGGTGCGTGCCGATGAAAAGACCATGACCGATACGCGCTCTTATTGCGCCGATCTAATCGATGACGAACATCCCTGGCGGCATAATTCAGTTAAGTTGTCTCAAGTGCTCATGGATTTATTTTTTGAACGAACCGGACCTTTGAGATAGAATTGAAATTGTTCTGGCAGCCAGTTAGTTGGTTCACCCGCCTTGTCTTCAAATTTCGCGGTAAGATCGTAGCGTGAGATAAATCACTACCAAAATATTTTAGGAGATACCATCATGATAAAGATTGGAATTAACGGCTTTGGCCGCATTGGACGTCAGGTACTGAAGGCGATCCGCGATTACTATCCCAACGAATTGGAGGTGGTCGCCTTCAACGACATCGGTGATATGCCGACCATGGCGCACTTGCTCAAATACGACTCGAATTATGGACGTTTCAACGGCACGGTTGAAGTCGCTGAAGACGGCTTGCACGTTGACGGTAAAAAGATCAAGGCCTTCAAGGAAACCGATCCGGCCGCGATCCCGTGGGGCAGTCTCGGCGTGGACATCGTGATCGAGTCGACCGGCTTGTTCACGATCAAGGAAGACGGCGTGAACAAGAAGGGCAAGACCGTCAAGGGCGCCGTCAATCACATCACCAAGGGCGGCGCGAAGAAAGTCATCATCTCCGCTCCGGCTGAAGGCGAAGACCTGACCATCGTGCTCAGCGTGAACGAAGACAAGTATGACCCGAAGAAACATCACGTTCTTTCGAATGCCTCCTGCACGACGAACTGCCTCGCGCCGGCGGTGAAGGTTGTACACGACAAATATAAGATCAAGCGCGGCTTCATGACGACCATCCACTCGTACACGAACGACCAGAAGATTCTCGACCTTCCGCACTCGGACTTGCGCCGCGCCCGCGCGGCCGCGATGAATATCATCCCAACTACGACCGGCGCGGCCAAAGCCCTCAAGCTGGTTATTCCTGATCTGGCTGGCAAGTTCGACGGTTATGCTCTGCGTGTCCCGACTCCCACTGTTTCCATTGTTGATTACACGGCGGAACTCGAAACCGAAACCAGTACGGATGAATTGCGTCAGGCGTTCCGCGACGCCGCCCAACTGCCGCGCTTCAAAGGCATTTTGCAGGCTGTGGACGAACCACTGGTCAGCATGGACTACAAGGGCGATCCGCATTCATCCTCTGTTGACCTGCCATTTACCTCGGTACTTGGCAAAGAGAAGAACAACTTTATCAAAGTGGTGGCGTGGTACGACAACGAATGGGGTTACTCTGTCCGTACCGCCGACCTCGCTGCGATGGTCGCGAAATCACTCTAAATTTTAGACCTTGCGAAGGTTGCTAACCTTCGCAAGGTTTTTGTTGGAGTTACCATGAACAAGAAAACTGTAAAAGATATTGACATCAAAAACAAACACGTGCTCATGCGCGTGGATTTCAATGTGCCAATGGCCGACGGTAAAATCACC